>JAFLSL010000004.1 GCA_022510985.1 Ruminococcus sp.
AGCAACAGCAAATCCTGACTTTTTCGAAGATTTTTGGCAATTTATCATAAAAATTCTAATTAAATCAATAAAGCCCGGAGAAAAACTCCGAGCTGATTTTTATGGAAAATTTTATTAAATTTTTACTGTGTGCTGATATTCACCAAATGAGCGATTGCGGGTATTGAATTGCCCTGCTGAGAAGAAGTGGGGCTCATAAGTGCTCCTGTTGCGACAAAAAGAATATTTTTGTATTTTCCTTTGTGCATATCAGGCAAAATTGTCGAGCATAAAACTGACGCGGAGCATCCGCAACCCGAACCGCCTGAGTGAACATCCTGCTTATCACGGTTATAAATCATAAGTCCGCAATCGTTATGCCGACCGACAATATCAACTCCGTCAGCCGAAAGAATATCGTAAAGACATTTAGAGCCGACAAAGCCTAAATCTCCCGTTAAAATCAAATCATAATCCTCGGGCGATGAGCCTGTATCCTCTAAATAATCAAGTATGGTCTGTGCCGCGGCAGGTGCCATAGCAGCCCCCATATTATTGAGGTCACTTATGTTGTAGTCGCGAATTCTTCCGATAGTAGCGTGCCTTATTTTTGCACCCTTTGATTTCTTTTCCAATACACAGCATCCGCTGCCCGTAACTGTCCATTGAGCAGACGGGGTACGCTGACCGCCGTACTCAAGAGGAAATCTATACTGACGTTCCGCACTGCAGAAATGTGAGGACGTAACGCACGCCGAGCAGTTGCTTGCACCGCCGGAAACTGACATTGCCGCCATAATAAGCCCCTGTGCCATTGTCGAGCACGCACCATACTGACCGAGATACGGAATATCAAACTCCTTTAGTCCGTAGCTTGAGCTTATACATTGGTTTAGCAAATCGCCCGCAAAAATCATATCGATATCATCTGCCTTCTTTTTAGCAGAGTTGAGAGCGAGGATAACCGCCTCTTGTTGAAACAAACACTCCGCAAGCTCAAAGCTTTTTTGCCCTGCATATGCGTCATAAATCAGCTTATCAAAATTATCTCTCAATGGCCCTTCGCTCTCTTTTTTTCCTGCAACAGAGCCGTAGCCTGTTATATTTATTTCATCCTGAAAAGTTAATGTGTATTTTCCGGTTCTTTTTATCACAAAACCATCCTTTCTTTTTCCTTATTTTGTGCTAAAAAGAAGGTTTAATTCAATTAACAATTATGAATTTGACGTATACAGAAATGTTTCTGTTGGAAAACAGTCTATCGCAGAATTTATCCTCTCTATCCAAAGTTAGATAGAAACAGAAACGTCTGGTGGACATAAATTTTAAATAGAGAATGCAGGGTATGATGAGGAAAATTAAAAATAAAAAAGGCGGCGGAAAATCCGTCGCCTCAGTTTTATTATTTCCCTTTATTCCTCGCCGTTATCGGTATTGTTTTCACCGCTGTTGTCCTCGGTGCTGTCGGTATTTTCCTCGCTTTTCTTGCTCTTTTTTGTTTTTTTCTTGTTTTCAGGCATTGTTTCGTACTGAGCGGTTTCGTATTTTACAACTCCGTTAACGGTTGTGCGATATGTCGCGGTATCGGGAGTTTTTACTACACCTTTATTCTTAATGTTGTAGTAGGAATTGCAAATAGTTTCGGTTTTAATAATTTCGCCGTCCTTAAACAGCTCACGGAAGGTTCTAGTGCGGAAATTCTTCTTTTTAACGTCGTAGTTTTCCGAATGGAGTCTTATATTATCGTAGCTTGGATCCTGATAACCCCAAATATTAACTCTCAGAGTTCTGCCCTCGACCTTGCACTCAATAAACATCTGGTAGTCGGTTGTGTTCTGCATTCTCAAATCAAGGTTCGGGTAATCGATTGTCGCGTCCTCGCCTGCATAAGCGTAGGATGACGCCCAATAGTGATTATGTCTTTCGATAATATCCATATTCGCAAACAAACCAGCCTCAAAAATCAGGGTGCTTGCCTGACAAATTCCTCCGCCAACGCCTTGCTTTAGCTTTTTCTCAGAGATTACAGCCGCTTTTTTGTAACCGTTTGACTCAAGATTCGAGTCGCCCGTACAGTCGTTGAACGACCAAATAGCACCAGGCTCGATAACCGAGCCGTTGCAAGCCTCGAGGGCAACCCTCATATTGCTGGTTCCGTTTTCGGTATTTGTCGAAACAGATGACGCGGTAGAAAGACCTACGATATTATTTCTTAAATCATTTACTGTGATTTCCGGCTTAAGAACATCGCCCTCGGCTTTAACGCTGAGCTTCGACTTGCCTGAGGAGAAAAACTCCGTCAGCTTTTCGGTAAGATTTTCTTGATGCAGCGTATAGCCGTAAACGCCCTTTTTATATTCAAACCTGTTTCGGGCAAAGGGGTGGAACTTGCTGATTTTTGCATTTTTAGGATTAGCGTTAACTTCCTTTGCAAGCTTTTTCACCTGATTTTTAATCGAGTCTTCTTTTATTTCATAAGAAAGCGTAAACTCGGGTTTTTCTGTGGTTTCTTCAGTAATTTCAGTTGTTTCATTTTCATCAGGCTCATAAATCCCCTGCTCCTTAAGGCTGTAGATTTTCGCAGCGTTAAGGGGAGTATCGTAGTCAAAGTTGTATTCAAAATCTTCCTTTGAATATGTTTTATTCGTATTACGTGCGGTAACCGAAAGCTTGATGTCTTTTACCGCATTCATTGAATTTTCCTCGAGCTTAGCCTTAGCATCTTTGTAGGAAAGATAGCTTATATCAATTCCTGCAACAGAAACGCCCTCGGAAAATCTAAACGGCAGGCTCTTTTTGTATTCGCGGTACATATTAAATCCCACAACTCCGATAAGCGAAACTAAACCGGCAACAAGAATAAAGACGGCAATGGTAACAAAAATCTTCTTGCCCTTATTCATCGGCGGTTTTCTTCTTTTTGCGGGCTTTGCCGAATGCCTAGGTGCGGTACGCGTAGGGGCTGTTCTGCGACGTGGTTCAGAAGAACGGCGTGCTGAAGATTTAGAAGAACGCGTGCGACGAGGAGCCGCACGTCTAACGCTTTCGTGCGACCTTGAATTTGAAAAAGTCTCAAAATTATATTTTGAACTGTTATTGTTTTCCAAATCTAAACCTTCTCCCGAATTAATCAAAAGCAAAACTTTTCTTTAGAAAGGTCTACTTCCACTCATTACATATGATATACCTTTTTCAAACAAAAATAAAGCAAAATAGCAGAATTTGTCACAAAAAAATGAAATTTGTTAAACTTGCACTTATTAGATAACTTTTTATATAGAAATAATTTATAAAATAACTAATATATTTTAATGTATTGAATTTTTTTCTATATTTGTATATAATTATTTATATATGCATAAATGAAAAAGTATATCTAAAACAGGAGTTACGGATGAGGATTTTAATTTTTTCCGCGTCCACAGGCGGCGGACACAAACGTGCCGCTATGGCGTTACGGGAATATATTCAAACTAATTCACCCGAAAACGATGTAAAAATCGTAGACGGGCTTGAATTATCCGGAAAATTTTATAATAACTTCATATGCCGCGGCTATACGATTCTTGCCAAAAAGATGCCGAGATTTTACGGTAAGCTCTACCGTAATTCCGACCGCAAATCCGTACTCAACGATTTTTGCAGTAAGGTCAACAAGTCAAAGAGCAAGCATCTTCTTCCTGCAATTAATGAATTCAAACCCGATGTTATAATTTCGTGCCACGCTTTTATAACGACCATGCTCGGAGATTTAAAAACTAAAAATAAACTTTCAGCACAGATAATCGCACTCGTTACCGACTTTGCCTCTCACTATACATATATAGCCGAAGGCATAGACCACTATATTGTAAGCAGTCAGAAAATGGTGGACGATTTTAAAACAAGATACAATATCGACCGAGAACACGTTCATCCGCTCGGAATCCCCGTATTCCAAAAGTTCGCAGTTAAAGCGGACAGAAACGAGCTTGCTAACCAGCTCGGACTTAAGGAGAATACAAAAACCGTTCTCTTTATGGCGGGAAGTTTCGGGGTAAACGAGGTTCTGAAGGTCTATAAAGATATTGCAGAAAAGGCGAAAGACTGCCAGTTCGTTGTTATTACAGGCAACAACAGAATTCTCTACAACAAATTCAAATTTAAAATAAACTCAAACACAAGGCTTCTTATGTTCGTTGATAATGTTGAGGACTATATGCACTGCTCCGATATTATCATCACAAAACCCGGCGGACTTACAGTCAGCGAAAGCCTGAGATGCAATCTTCCGATGGCAATATACAGTGCCTTCCCCGGTCAGGAAGCCGATAACGCAAAATTTCTTGTGGACATAGGAGTTGCACTTATGCTGAAAAAGCATCCGGGCGACACAATAAACTTACTTTTAAACGACGCACAAAGGCTTAACGCTATGAGAGAAAACTGCGAAAGAAATTGTGCCGGTAATTCCGCAAAGCTTATTTTGGAGCTTGCTTATTCATTAACGGAGAAAAACTAAAATGAAAAGAATATTATCATTAATTCTGATTTGTATAATTTTTTCAGCTGTAATGTGTTCCTGCTCGGGAAATATACCCGGCGAGGATTTGACCGCTAAGGTCAGTGCAGACGAAAGCTCAACCTACAATTTCAAAAACGCGGAAACCTCGACACCAAGCTCCTACGCAAGCTATAAAAACTCCGCTGTAAACTTCTCGTTTAAAATGCTCTCGAGCATTTACAGCAACAAAAACAATACCGTGTATTCCCCTTCGGCACTTTACTATCAGCTTTCGCTTTTGCAAAACGCAACCTCTTCGGATACACAAAAGCAGATTAAACTTTTAACGGGAAAGAATATTGCACTCGACGACCTCAACTCCTGCAACGGATATTTTTTCAGCCGACTTGAAAACCTCAGCAATCCCGAGAAAAAGCGATATATCGACATAAACGGCGACATTTTCTTCAATGAGAATATGCCCGTCAGTCAGATTTTTCTGCAGAAAAATGCAAACTTCTATAATCAGAACATTTTCAGACTGAGCTACACATCGGACAACTTTACCGAAAAGGTCAATTCGTATATATCCGAAAAAACCGAAAATAAGGTTAAGTTTACCGATACCCCCGAGAAAACAACAAATCTTTTGCTTTTAAACAGTGCGTTTATGAAAGACAGCTGGCTCGACGGATACAAACGCGACAACATCTCAACCGACACGTTCAGCGGAATTGACGGCGACGTTGAGGCTGAGTTTATGAAAAGCACGGAGTATTATATTGCGGACAAAGGTTGTACAGGCTTTGTAAAGGATTTTAAAAACACACCCGCAAAGTTCGTGGCCCTTCTGCCTAAGGAAAATAATGTTTATAAATTTATAAACAGCCTAAACAGCGATCGCTACTTTGAGCTTATGGATTCTATAAACGTGTTTAAAACCTGCGACGCTTATCTTCCGCAATTTTCGGCAAACAGCACGTTGAATTTTAAAGATAACTCTAATCTTGAATTTTTAACCAAGCAAGGCAACTACTCGGCACTGTCCTACAACAAAACCGCAAAAATCTCCGATATCATTCAAAGCCTTGAATTTAAAATTACAGATTCGGGAATCAGTACCAACAAGCTTATTTCCTCTAATTCGACAAAAAAAGAACCGGACAAAAGAGTACAATTAAACCGACCGTTTTTGTTTATGATAGTTGATAACGAAAGCTATATACCGATTTATATGGGAGTTATTTCGGTTATTTAAGAGGCACTATGAAGAATTCGATTTTTAAACCAAAGTATATATTTAACGCACTCGTTATCGGTCTTTGTGCAGGAATTGTTTTATACTTTTTCTTCAGCAAAGACGGACTTAACGACCTCATCCATTCCGACACAAACGTAATATGGTACTGGGTAGTTGCAGCCGTAATCTCGCAGCTTGTGTATATGCTTTTAGAAGCTGTTGTTATTTATATTTTTATAAAAGACGACTATAAAAACTTCCGTTTTATCGACTCCGTAAAGGTTGCCTTTATGGGACTTTTCTGGTGTGCGATAACGCCGTCGTCAACAGGCGGACAGCCGATGCAGATTTATCTTCTTCATTCAATGAAGGTAAGCATAGGATATTCAACCTCACGCCTTATGCAAAAGTTTATGATTTTTCAGGTTGTGCTTACATTAATCAGCATAATCTCTGTTTTATTAAACATTCCGTTCATTCTCGCAAGCCGTAATATTTCCATTATTCTGTTGCTTTTAGCGTTCGGATTTATCTCCCAGCTTGCGGTTACGGGAGTAATTCTTCTCTTCAGCTTTTCTCCAAAGCTTTCGAGAAAGCTTATTATGTTCTTCGCAAAAATCCTCAACAAAATCAAGATAATAAAAAATGTTGACGAAAAAATAGAAGGCATTGACAAACAGCTCAACACCTTCCACACCAGCAACAAGGACATCTACAAAAAGCCAAAGCTTTTAGTAAGTGCGATTGTGCTGACCTTTTTCCAATTCATCGCAATGTTCTTTGTTCCTTACTTTATTTTCCGTTCGTTCGGATTCGACTTCGCGTCACCCATACAGCTTGTATCCTGCCAGTCGTTTGTAAATCTTATGAGCGGAATGATTCCGATTCCCGGCTCCTCGGGAGCGGCAGAGCTTGGATTTACCGCATTTTTCAGCACCTTCTTTATAGGAGGAACCTTAAAGAGTGCGGCACTTATCTGGCGTGTGATTAACTACTACGGAGTAATCGCACTGACAGGTCCGTTCGCCTATATGACAAAGGATAAAACCGAAGAGGCTAAAAACACCTCTGAGGAATAACCGGATTTAATTATCAATAACTTTTACAGCTACCGCCGTAATGTCGTCGTCGTGACCGTCATTACGGCGTTTTATTGCCTCGTTTACAACGGCTTTTGCGAGGTCCGAGCAGGTATCGTTCTCCTTAAAATTGCGGATTATATCCTCAAGCCATTTCTCGTCCTTGAGCGTTGCACCGTCAGATACCATAATAATAACATCTCCTCCCGACAGCCTGACGCTGTCCTTAGCGAATTTTACATCGCCCAGAATTCCGACAGGCAGAGATTTAGCGTTTTTCTTAAGAAGTCTGCCGTTCTTCTTAATATAAGTAAACGGAGCCCCCGCCTTGTTTAAAACTGCTTTTCCGCTGAACAAATCGAGCTTTACAAGGTCAACTGTCGATAAGCTTTCGTCCTCGCTCTTGACCATAAGTGCGGAGTTAACAACCTGAAGGGCACAGTTTTCGCTAAGTCCTGCTTTAAGTAATTTGGTTAAAATCGAAACGGTCATATTACTGTCTACAGCGGCTCTTCCGCCAGTACCCATACCGTCGCTTATAAGTGCGATAAACTGACCAAATCCGTTAGAAAAACAGTTTACGCAATCTCCGCAAAGCTTACCCCCGCCGTAAACGTGCTGATAAACTCCAACCTCAACGTCAAATACGGGAACCTCGTTTAAAACAATTCTACGGCGGTTTCCGATTTCGGTTATCAGCGGTGTGTCAAAGCATCGACCGCAAATTGACGAAATATCCTTCGCAAGCCTTGCTTTTTTCAGAGCAACCTTCCCCACGGCAAGCTCAATTTCGACTGACATTCTGCCCTTTGTGTCCACCATACAACCGCACTCCATCGGCACATACCCTTGGCGGTGCAGATATTCGATAACACGTGAGGCAGCGTCTGCGTCGTAGCTTTTGTAGCCTTCGATTTCGTCCGCCATATCGCCGAGAATTTCTGAAAGCCCCGAAAATTGACCGGCAACCATTGAGCGAATTTGTGAAACTCTTGACGCTGCCTCGATACCGCCGAGATAATCACGGTAACCTCGGTTTATTCCGTCGGCAATTTCGATTTGGCGACAGCATTTTTTTGAAAAAAGATTTTCAACGTCATTTTCCGTGACAAATCCTTGTGACTTGAGCGGAGCCGAAAGTCGGGAAAAATCCTCTGCAGTAGACTTTTTATGGCGTTCCCAACAATAAACTCTCATACCGCAGTTTTCACAAACATCATCTACCGCACTTTCGTAAACAAACTCAACACTCGGAGCGTAAAGCTTTTTGAGCTGACGGCTCACTCCGTTAACGCAGCCGCTGACGTTGCTCAGTGCAGTTGAGGCAAAATCAAGACGCATAACGATTGAATTCCTCAGCGATTTTTCCCCGCGACTGCTCTCTCTCGGAAGGAAAATCGGCGTAATATATCGCTCAATATCTTTCGGCAAAATCATAAATACCGCCGAGGCGAGTACGGTTTCAACGAACAGAGGTAAAATAAGCGAGTTGTCGCCTGCGGAAAGGAGCATAATCGCGTTGCAGATTATAAACCCGAGTGCAACGCCCGCTTTTCCAAACGGAGAAAACAGTCCGCCGATTAAGCCGCCAAAGCTAAAGCCCGCACAGATAAAGGCAAAATTCGCCGAACTCATTCCGAAGATTGCACCAGTGGACGCTCCGGCAATTGCTCCGCCTGCAACCGAGCCGTAACGTGCACATAGAAGTATAATCAGCACCGCTAAAATTCGCCCGACAGATACGCCGTCAAATTCGATACTTCCGAGCGATAAAACCATTACGCAACCGCTCATAACAAGACATGAAATCTCGGTTTGGGAGAACGAGGCAGGTCTGCGTCCCGAGTTTACAAGAAATATTGCACGACTGAAAAAGTAGGCTACAGCCCCTGCAACGAGTGCCTCAACAGCAACACGTGAAAAATCGGTAAGCGTGCTTGTGCTGACAAACATTAAAACTATTCCCGAGGCGAAAACGGGTAAAAATGCAACTGTAGGAGCGTATAGCTCTGATTTAGAAATCAGCTTGTAGTCCTCAATCAGCCAACGCACCAAGGCGACCGCAAGCGTGACCGCAACGTAGCGAAAGCAGTTTTCGGGCATAAGAATTACATACCCGAGCGATGCACCGAAGGTTGAGCTGAATATCTTTTTTCTCGGCACGGACGCTACATAACTCGCACCGAACGGGTCGAGTGTTCCAAATATTTTTCCTCGACAAATTACAATTCCAAGCAGAAAATAAACCGCACTTTCAACCAAGCCCCAAAATGCACGTTCATCCTCTTTTTTTGTTTTTACAAGAGTTCTTTCAACTTCCATTTTTCTGACTTCCTTTTAATTGGTACAATTATTATAATGAAGTCGCAAAAAAACATTTGTCATTTTATGGGGCAAACGAATTAAGAATTATGAATTAATAATTAAGAATTGAAAATCGGGAAGACAAGTTGATATGAAATCAACGTTATCTTCCCGATTATTTTTAATTAAAAACTACAAGTCAAAAAAGCAGAACGCTTTTTCTCTTTATCCAAAATTTTATAATGAAACAAACGTCAGGGAGATATGGATGTAAGATAGGAACGTCCACGTCTGACGTGGAAATTTAAAAAACAAATCTGTATGTTTCTAAATCAACGTGGAGGTCCACTACCTCAACGTGTTCACGTTCAAGTCGCTCCTGCTGTTCGTGATGTCCGCCGAACACGAACGCATCGGCAAGCCTGCCCTGCGAGTTCACCACACGGTGGCAGGGAACAACTCCGTCGAACGGATTTTTATGCAGGGCATTTCCGACAGCACGGCACATTCGGCGGTTGCCGAGTGCACGTGCGATATCGCCGTAGGTCGTAACCATTCCCTCCGGCACCTGCTTTACAAGCTCATAGACTTTTTTCTCAAACTCAGTCATTTCAGCTCACCCTTAAAATCGCTGTCGAATACGGCATAAGCTTAAGCTCGCTACCACTTAGCGAAATATGACTGTTTCGCTGTGTTCCGTTTTCGTCCATGCCGTTTGAGGCAACTAAATCTCCGCGTAGTTTCAGCTCGCCCTTTAAACTTTCTAGGTTAACTGTTTTCTCCTCGCTGTCGCTTAAATTATGGACAATATAGAGCGTGCTATTTTTGTAGCTGACACTGTATGCACAGATACTTTTATCGGCGGAGAGGTTTTCTTCTTTTATCGTTCCGCGGGCAATCTCGGGGTTTTGATTTTTGATTTTAATTATACGTTTATAAAAATTCAAGAGCGAATTTTCATCGTCTTGCTGCTGTTTTACACCGCCGTAGGGTGCTTGACTTTCATCAGCACCGGTATTACCGTTAACAATTATATCGGGTAAATTTTCGCTGTCCCAAATCATCGGCTCACGCTTATACTCATCGCCGTCAGCGGTAGCGTCCTGTGTCAATCCGATTTCCTCGCCGTAGTAAATATACGGATTTCCCGGCATAAGCATATAAAGTGCAGCCGCCATTTTTGTACCGTTTACACCAACGCTTTTGTTGAAGTTTGCACTTCGCTTTTGGTCGTGGTTTGAAAGGAAAAAGGCGTTTATTCTGCTTTTGTTCGCCTCTTTACTGTTGCCCTCAAATTTTGCGACAGACGATACAAGACCCTTTCCGTTATGTGTTCTTACGGCGTTTACAAAACCGCCCGTTGAATCTGCAAAGCCGAACGCAAACAGACTGTCAATTCCCGATTTGTACATATCGTAAATCTCGGAATTGCCCGTCCAGTTTTCGCCCACCATATAAACATCAGGCTTAATTTTCTGACATTCTTCATAGTACCATTTTAAAAATCTCTCTCCGTCGCCGCGTTTGCTTGTGTAATATTTTGTAGCGTCAAGACGGAACCCGTCGACATCGTGTTCATCAAGCCAAAACTTAGAAATTTTCTTAAAATAATCTCTCGTGCAGTCGGCATACAAATCCCATTCGGGCATATATACCGAGAAATTTGATTCGTAGTAATAGCCGTTTCCGATTTCTGTGTAACCATCGCCCGGCTCAGTGTCAAAATGATAAATCTCAAAATACTTTGCGTCACCGTCGAGCTTTCCCTCGAGGACCTCTTTGCAGGCGTTTTCAAAAATCGGGTTGAATTTTGAGCAGTGGTTTAACACCATATCAATAATGATGTTAATTCCGCGTTTGTGACACTCTTTAACTAACTTATCAAAATCGTCAATTGTGCCGAAACTCTCGTCAATCGCGAAATAATCCTTGACGTCATATTTATGGTAGGAATGAGAAGGCATAATCGGAGTGAGCCAAATTCCGTCTACTCCAAGGTCGCTGTCCGTGTTCGGGTCGCCGTCATTCAGGTAATCGAGCTTTTCAATTATACCGTTAATATCGCCGATACCATCGCCGTTGCTATCGCAAAATGAGCCGACAAAAATCTCATAGTAGTTTCTGTATTTATCGCTCGATTTTTTGACCTTAATATTTTCGGTCGGGTCTTTATATTCAGGCGTGCAAGCACAAAGTGCCGCCGCAATTATTGTCAAAGTTAAGAAAATTGAAAAAATTTTTTTCATAAATTCACCTAGTAAAAAGGGGCGACATTTTGCCGCCCCTTAACTTTTAATTAATAGGGATTAACCCTTAACGCCGCCGGCGGTAACGCCTTCAACGTAGTAGCTCTGCATCTTGAGGAACAGGATTGTTACAGGTACAGCAACAAGTACGGAACCTGCGAGGAACTGCTTAAAGTAGTTAACCTTAAACTCAAGGCTTACCATCTTCTGCAGTCCGATAGCAACCGTATAATTATCAATTGCGTCACCCATGATAATTCTTGCAAGGATGAAGTCTGTCCAAGGACCGATAAATGCGGTAAGAACAGTATAAACTACGATTGGCTTAGACATCGGAAGAATAATCTTCCAGAAAATTTGGTTTTTATTAGCACCGTCGATAGTAGCCGCCTCGTCGAGTGCTCTCGGAATCGTATCAAAGAAGCCCTTTGAAATCTGGAAACCGAGACCTGCACCTGCCGAATAGCAGATAACAAGAGCAACGAGTGTCTGAGTAAGTCCCATAGCCTTTAAGAGATAGTAAATAGCTATCATTGTCATAAATCCGGGGAACATACCGAGAATCATACCGATGTTAATAAACTTTTTACGGCTCTTAAATCTGAGACGTGAGAACGCATATGCTACCATAAGCACGCTGATTGTAGAAATTACACAGCTAAAGCAAGCAACAACGAATGTGTTCAGATACCATCTCGGGAAGTTAAGAGTTTCTACATTTGTAAAGAGCTTTACATAGTTGTCAATACCATAGCTCATCGGGATAAGTGTTTGCGGAATAGAGCTTTTATCTGCACTGAATGACTGGATAACAAGATATGCAAGCGGAGATACCCACAGAACACCTAAAACAGCAAGAATAATGTAGATAAATGTATTTGAGAGAGTACGTCTTAATTTATAACTTTTTATCATGAGAACGCCTCCTCATCTTTTGCGGACTTTGTCATATTGAATGTAATAAGTGACAGAGTAGCACAAACTATAAATACTAAGATACCTACGGCAGCTGCGAGGTTGTAGTCATTCTTGTCCATAGTGAGCTTGAACAGCCATGTTACAAGGATATCGGTATAACCTGCCTGATAGTAGTCCGAAGTTGTTGGACCGCCTGCCGTTAAGAGGTAAATAACGTTGAAGTTGTTGATGTTACCGATAAAGCTTGTGATGAGGTACGGAGTTGTAACGAAGAGCATATACGGAAGAGTAATCTTCATAAAGCTCTTAACAGGACCCGCACCGTCGATTGTTGCGGACTCATAAAGGTCAGCAGGAATATTCATAAGAATACCTGATGTGATAAGAATTGTATAAGGAATACCTATCCAGATATTTACGATAATTACCGTAACTCTTGCCATCAGCGGAGTAGAGTTAAGGAACTGAATTGCAACGTCAGAACCGGTAAGAAGTGAGAGAAGCTGGTTGATAGCACCGTTAGTCTGAAGCATCTGGTTCATAAGAAGAAGAGATACGAACTGAGGAACAGCGATAACAACTACGAATAAGGTTCTCCAAAGAGCCTTGAGCTTGATACCCTTCTTATTGATCATAAGAGCTACGATCATACCGAAGATATAGTTTGTGAAAGTTGCAAAAATAGCCCAGATAATAGTCCACTGTGCAAGTCCGATAAAGGTTGTAGCCTTATTTGCACCCTCGGTCATAGATACGAGGTCAGTAAAGTTGCTGAGACCTACCCATGTAAAGAGGTTGCCCGGAGGCAAGTGAGCGTTGTCATAGCTTGTGAACGCAATAAGTATCATAAACACAAGCGGCAGGATTGTAAAGCAACCGATTAACAGACAAGGAAGTGACATAAGAGTAATGTGGAACTTCTCGTCAACGAACTGCATTACATCCTCTTTAAAGCTGAGGACTTTTCTGCCTTCAAGCTTATCCTCGTAAACTTTGTAAGCACTCTTTGTGTTTGCAATATAAATTGCTAAAACTATAACGGAAACAACTATTGTAACAACACCATAAAGAAGAATCAGCATGGAATTGTCGCCCGGTACGTTTACAGGGAAGCCCATTTCATCCATTGTGGTAGTAGCTTTAACTGTACCGAGTGTACCGAACTTGGCCATATATCCCCAGCCGAAGTAAATCATAAATAATATGTACGCAACTTCGGTTATGAGGAAAAGCAAGCCTTTAATTAGCTGGCCTTTAACCATATTGGCAAAGCCGAAAATGAGATAAGAAAGCTTTACAGCGAAATCGCCCTTGACGAATTTCTTTCCGTAGTTAGCAAATCCTTTACCTATTCCTACGAAGAACTTAACAATCACATGTCCTAAAAACACAAAGAAACGCTTTAGATTGCCGGGTAACTTCTTAAAGAATTGGGTAAAGTTATAACCGAACTTCTGGAAAGGATTTAGCTGCATATAGTCAATATATCTCATTAAATCACTCTCCCTTTTCATTAAATAATTTTAATTGATTTAAATAATAATTTTGCGTTATCCTGTTCCCCTCATTTTAAAAACTATTATTTAAACCAAATAATTAATTTTCAAAACTACATGATAACACGTTAAATTTTCTGTCGGCAGCCCGCAAAAGCGGGCCGCCGTTTAATATCACTTTAAATTAATCCGTAAATAAGATTATTCGTCCTTAATGTTGGAGATTGTGTCCTTAAGGAGCTTGTCGAAGTCATACTTCTTCGGATTTGTATCAGCAGCGATAAGCTTGTTACCTACGTTACCCATCGGATCCCAGAATGTGCTGGAAACGTTAACCTGAGGAACGGAATGCTCGCTCTGTGCAACAAGTGCGGAAATAGCAACATTGTTCTTAGCAGAATCAGACTCGATAACTGTGTTGTTTGTCGGGCTCCATCCGAGCTCGTCGCATCTCTGCTGCTGGCAATCTTCGCTTGAGAGATAGTAAGCGAGGATCTGAGAAGTACGGGGATACTTAGAACCGTTGTTAACACCGATCATCTTGTAGCCGTACATAGAAATCATCTGCTGCTCTTCGCCGTCAACCTTGATTGTCGGGAGCTTTGTAGCACCGAAGTTTTCGCCGAGTGCGTCTGCGTCAGCAGTTGCGTTCCAGTTACCGTCGATACCTGCACCGCAAGTTGAAGCCTTCTTCTTGGAAGAAACAAAACCTGATGATACGTTAGCAACGTCTAAGCTTGTGAAAGTATCTTTGTACTCGTGCATAAGAGTTGAGAATGCTTTAAGAGTAGCAACAACCTTCTTGCTGTCGAAGTCGTTGAATTTCTGTGTAAGACCATCTTCCTCAAGACCGTTGATCTCAAGTCCGCCTGTGAAAGCGAAGATACAGCCATAGTAACCTGTGCCGGCGTCCATGATGAACTTCTTGCCTGCCTTCTTACAAGCAGCGAGGATAGCCTCGAGAGAACCGGCCTCTTTATCAGAAACTACAGTCTTATCATATACGAGATAGTAGCCGTTACCTGTTTCAGGGAAAGCGTAAAGAGTATCTTCGTTTGTGTCAGGGTTAGGAAGTGTGCTTGCGGAAACAGCAGCCTTTAAGTTTGTTGCTGTGATATCCTCAGCATACTTAGTAGCAACAGGAGCGATAACGCCTGCGTTTACAAGACGGCTCAACTGGTCGGAAGCAAATCCGAATACGTCAGCAGCTGCGTCAGCGTCGGAAAGCATATTTGTAGCAGCGGTGTCCTCACCCTGTGCTACAACGTTAATCTTAATCTTCTGATCAGGGAACATCTTTACAAAAGCGTCACACTGTTTCTTAAGAAGTTTTACATAGTTGTCGGGGCCCCATACTTTAAGGGAAGCACCGCTCTCTTCGCCAAAGTCAGCAACGTCTACGCTGAATTTAGCACCTGTGTTTGTTGATGCATCGTCGGAGCCGCCTGCAGCTTTGTCGGTATTACCGCAGCTAGCAAAAGCAGCTACCATCATCATTGCTGCTAAAAGCAGAGCAACGATCTTTTTCATTTGAATTCCTTCTTTCATAAAAATAGTATTTAGCACTTTTAACAAGCACCAAGTGAGACCACGCACAATTGGGGACTACGTGATCCTTTCACTATATAAATAATAACACAAATTGCCACAAAAATACAACTCCCTTTGTACTTTTTGTCTAAATCATCAAATACAATCAATAAAATTGTGCAATTTTACCTGCGAATTTTAATTTTATGGCAATTTGCATAATTTACAGCCTCTTTATATATGCAATCTGCATAAGCGTTTCTTGTGCAAAATCACTATTACTTTTTCTAATTTATAGACTTTTCCCACAAAAGGCAAATTCTGCAAAACAAAAATCAGCCTCTTTTTTTGAAAATTTTAATTAGTTTGTGCAATTTGCAATAAAAATATTAAAGGTTGTATTTTCTATATTATATTGGTATAATCATAATATATAACTAAAGGGTGATTTTAATGAAACTGAAAGATTTACTCAAAACGATTGATTATGAAATAATAAAAGGAAATCTCGAAAAAGATATTTCCGATATTGTTTATGATTCAAGAAAAATTACCTCGAACTCGATGTTCGTGTGCTTAAAGGGCTATAACTCTGACGGACATTCCTACGCGGGCGAGGCGGTAGAAAAGGGTGCCTCGGCAATTTTAATTTGCGACGATATTGAAATTCAAAGCGAGGACGTTGCTATTATAAAAGTTAAGGATACGAGAGAATCCCTCGCCTACATAAGTGCAGAGTTTTTCTCTAACCCCGCAAAAGAATTGACAACAATCGCAATTACGGGAACCAATGGCAAGACCACAACTGTCGCTATGATAAAACGCATACTCGAAT
>JAFLSL010000040.1 GCA_022510985.1 Ruminococcus sp.
ATACCCTTTATAATCTCCTCGATATCCGCGTCGCCGACGTTTATATCCTTAACATGGGTTTTCGAGAGGGTGTAGTTCAGTATTTTTTCAACGCTTACTTTGTCGCTGTTAAAACGCACGCTCACGGTGTAGCCGTCGGTTTCAACCTCAACGTCGCCGTTTTTAAGGTTAAACTCGCTTAAATAATCGAGCTTTTTAAATTCCTCAAAATTTTGAGGAACAAACTTCATCTCACGCGACTGACCGTACTTCGATTTAAGCTCACTTATATCGCCGTCAAAGACCTTGTTGCCCTTGTCAATCATAACGATACGGTCGCATAGATTTTCGACATCCTGAAGGTCGTGAGTAGTCAGGATTACCGTCGTATTTTCCTCTGCATTAATCGCCTTTATTGCCTTTCGGATATTGTCCTTAACAACAACGTCAAGACCGATTGTCGGCTCGTCTAAAAACAACACCTTTGGGCTATGCAAAAGCGACGCGGCTATATCGGCACGCATACGCTGTCCGAGCGAAAGCGTTCTTACGGGACTTGTGATAAAGCTCTCAAGCTCCAAAACCTCATTTAAAAACGCCATTCGCTTTTTGTAGCTCTCGTCATCCACCTCGTAAATTTCCTTTAGAACGGTGTAGGTTTCTCTGAGAGCTAAGTCCCACCAAAGCTGGGTGCGTTGTCCGAAAACAACGCCGATTTCCTTTACGTAGTTTTTACGGTTTTTGTAGGGGATTTTTCCGTTTATTTCACATCTTCCGGAGGTTGGAGTTAAGATACCTGTGAGCATCTTAATTACGGTAGATTTTCCGGCACCGTTCGGGCCGATAAAGCCCAGAATTTCGCCTTTGTCAACGTGAAAGGAAATATCGTCAACTGCTGTGATAATCTCGTTTTTCGGCTTAATAAAGGATTTCAGACTTCCCTTTAAGCCGGGTTCTTTGATTGTTTTTTTGAATTCCTTTTTCAGGTTTTCAACGTAAATCATTTTTTCATCTCCTTTGTAAATCATAGTAAAAAAGCAAACGGGCAGTGTCTATATATTTCGGGTTACAAATAAAAGTCAACCGCAGTTGCAAAGAAGATGACAGATAGACACGAACCTGTCACACAGCTGCTCTAACGTAGAGCAACAAAATTATAACGTATGTTCTAGTATTTTTTCAAGATGTTTATTTTAGAACATATCTTTTATCCCAAAACGGGATATTTGCATTATACCGTTTCGGTATAATAAAGTCAAGAGGTGATGTAACGTGAATTTCAGACTTAAAGAGCTACGCACACAAAAGCACCTGTCGCAGACGCGTCTCGCACTCGACCTCAATATGAACCAAAACACCATCTGCCGTTACGAAACAGGCGTCAGAGAAGCGGACTACAAAACGCTTATAATCCTTGCCGATTATTTTGACGTATCAATCGACTACCTACTCGGCAGAACAGATAATCCGAATATGAATTGAGTTTCAAACATAAAATGGCTGTTGCAGAACAAATTTTGCAACGGCTTTTCATTTTGTTGCATAAGATTTCTTGATTTGAGATTTATAGTGTGCTACAATTGGATGGATTTGGCAAATACTATTACAAATACTATTAAATATATTTATATAAAGGATTGACCGTAGTATGACAAAATTTTTCGTAAAAAAGCCGTACTTTATGATTGTTGCAATCATAATGGTGCTTATAATCGGTTCGGTGAGCCTAAGCTCTATGCAAACCGACCTTCTCCCCGACCTCGAGCTGCCGTATATCGCGGTTATTACAACTGAAATCGGAGCGTCACCCGAAAAGGTTGAGAAGGACGTTACCGAGGTTTTGGAAAGCTCCCTCGGAACACTCAGCGGCGTTGAAGAAGTAACCAGCAACTCGTCCAACAACTACGGAATTGTTATGCTCAGCTTTGCGGATAATACCGATATGGACTCAGCTTTAGTCCGCGTTTCAAAGACGCTGAACTCTCTTGATTTGCCTGATGAATGCGGCACGCCGAACATCTTAGAAATCAGTATGGATGTTTTGGCGACAATATACGCCGATGTAAACCACAAGGATATGGACATTAAGGAGCTGTCCGAATTTACAGAGAAAACCATAAAGCCCTATCTTGAAAAGCAAGAAGGCGTTGCGAGCGTATCGGCAAACGGTCTTATCAAAGACAGCGTGGAAATTCGCCTGAACAGCAAAAAAATTGACAGAATAAACGGAAAAATACTCGCTAAAACGAACTCAAAGCTCGCCGAGGCCGACGACGAAATTTCAACCTCAAAGAGCAAGCTCCGCGAAAGCAAAAAGAAATTAGAAGAAAGCGAAAAGGAGCTTTCAAAACAGCAGAAAAAGACAAACAAAAAGCTTGGAGATGCTTCCGCCCAGCTTACAAAAGCTCAGGCTACAAAGGCAGCGTACGACTCGGGTCTTGCCAGCTTAAAGGCGGCTAAAGCCGCTTTAGAGGCTGAGAAAAAGGCCTACGAGGACGCTAAAATCAAAGACACCTACAGCACCCTGAATTCTACCCTCGCAAGCCTGAACCAGTCGCTTTCGCCGGTTTCGCAGGCGGCAGGAGTAACGGTACCGTCATCTGTAAAGGAGGCGGTTCAAAATCCCGACGATTTTAAGTCTTTTATAAGCTTTATGAATCAAAACGGCTACGGCGATCAGGTAGCCGCACTTAAGATTGACGACCTTAAAAAGGTTTACAATGTTGTCGAGGTGCGTATCCCTCAAATCGACACCGAGGTTGCAAATTTAGAGGTAGAGATAAAGGCACAGGAGGCTGTTATCTCAACGCTCGGCAAAAAACTCAAAAACCTTGACAGTGCACAGTCGCAGTCAACGTCGGCGGGACTGACCGCCGCGGCTACGTTCGGTGCAGGTCAGGCAAAAATAAATTCTGCAAAAACAGAAATTACAAATGCAGAAAAAGAACTTAAAAACGCTGAGGAAAAGCTTGACGATTCCATCAAAGCCGCAAAAGAAAATTCAAATTTAAATGCACTTTTAACCCTCGACACGCTTTCACAGCTTATCAGTGCACAGAATTTTTCGATGCCCGCGGGTTATATTGAAGACAAAGAATCTAACCAATGGCTTGTCGAGGTAAACGAAAAATTTGAAAACCCGAAACAACTCAAAAACCTTGTGCTGACAAAGCTCGACGGTGTCGGAAAAATCCGCCTTAAAGACGTTGCGGATATCTCCGTTATCGACAATATCGGAGAAGCCTACAGCAAGGTAAACGGCGAGGACGCGGTAATGATTTCCGTTTACAAGGCAAGCACCGCTAACACAAGCACCGTTTCCGACAGAATTCAAAACGCGTTTGATGAGCTTGAAAGCAAATACGACGGGCTTTCATTTACAAATATGATGAACCAAGGCTCGTACATTACAAGAATTATAAACACCGTTTTAAGCAGTATTCTCATCGGTGCGATACTAGCTATTTTAGTTCTCGCACTTTTCTTAAAATCCGTAAAACCGACCATTGTCGTTGCGTTCAGTATTCCGTTCAGCGTAATGTTCGCACTGATTATTATGTATTTCTCGGGAATTAACATCAATGTTATGTCGCTTGCGGGACTTTGCATAAGCATCGGTATGCTTGTCGATAACTCGGTCGTTGTAATGGAAAACATTTTCCGATTAAGGCAAAAGGGCGTTCCCGCACCCCGTGCGGCAGTTCAGGGAACAAAACAGGTTGCCGCTCCGATAATCGCCTCGACCGCAACCACAATCTGCGTGTTCCTTCCGATGGTCTACACAACGGGCATGATAGCTCAGCTTTTAATTCCGTTCGCGTTTACGATTTCTTACGCACTCGTAGCGTCGCTGCTCGTTGCACTTACCGTTGTGCCGACGCTCGGGTTTATGCTCCTTAAAAACACTAAGGAAAGAAAAGAAAATTGGTTTGATAAACTTAAAAATGCATACGCTAAGGCTCTCTCGCTTTGCCTAAATCACAAGGCAATCTCGATTATTGTTTCTGTCGCACTTTTAGCAATCTGCATTTTCCAAACTTTTAACACGGGAATTGTTATGATTGACAACGCCGAAAGCAATCAGATTTCGGTATCAATGACGCTTGAGGACGATACAACTAAAAAGGACGCATACAAAACCGCTGACGAAGTTATGGATATTCTTATGAATATCAAAGGAATTTCAAAAATCAGTGCACTTGACGGCAACACGGGAATTATGTCGAGCATAATCGGCTCGGGAGTTTCCGATAACTATACAACTTTCTCGTTTAGTGTCCTTACCGACGACGATGTAAAAACTACAAATGAATACAAACGAATTCGTCAGGAAATCGAAGAAAAAACAAAGAATATAAAGTGCAAGGAAATTTCCACCGCATCTTCGGCTATGGGCAGTAAGTCATCACTTTCCGATACGGGCTTAACCGTAAACATCTACGGCGACGACAAGGATAAGCTTATAAAAATCAGCGAAGATGTTATGAAAATGATGAAGGAAATTAAGGGAGTTGAAACTGTTCAAAACGGCATTACCGAGGCGGACAAAACCCTGAAACTTCACATAAACAGAAACAAGGCCGCGGAATACGGGCTGACCGTTGCACAGATTTTCCAGCAAATCGCTACAAAAGCGACTACCGAGAAAAACGCTCTCACTATGAGGCTGGGCGATAAGGATGTTGACGTTACGATTGTAGATAAAACTAACAAGCTGACCTACGAAAATATTCTTAAGCTTAAAATTGAAACGACAACTAAAAACGCAAACGGCGAGGACGTTAAGAAAAAATATAAGCTCGAAAAATTCGCAACCGCCGAGGACGGCTATACTATGGACAGCATAAGAAGAGTAAATCAGCGGACTTACCTTTCTGTAACAGCTGAAATCGGCGAGCAATACAATTCGGCTCTGCTTTCAAGAGACATGCAGAAAAAGCTCGACAGCTACAAAGCTCCGTCGGGCTATGAGGTTGAAATTGCCGGCTCATCAATACAGATTACGGATATGCTCAATCAAATGCTTCAGGCGATTTTGCTCGGATTTTTGCTTATCTATCTTATAATGGTAGCACAGTTCCAGAGTTTTCTCTCTCCGTTTATCGTTATCTTTACCGTACCGCTTGCGTTTACGGGCGGAATGATAGGCCTCGGGCTATTCGGAATGACGATTTCGTCAATGTCACTTATGGGCTTTATGATTCTTATGGGTACGGTTGTAAACAACGGTATTGTATTTGTCGATTACGCAAACAAGCTCAGACTGCACGGAGTTGACAAACGCAAGGCTTTAATTGAAACGGGAAAAACCAGAATGCGTCCGATTCTTATGACTGCACTTACGACAATTCTCTCAATGAGTGTAATGGTATTCTCTCAGGACGCAGGAAACGCAATGCAACGCAGTATGGCGGTTGTAGTAAGCGTAGGACTTCTTTATTCAACGATTATGACGCTATTTATCGTTCCTGTTATGTACGATATACTCTACAGAAAACAGCCGAAGGAAATTGACGTCGGCGACAAGCTGGACGATGAAATGGACGAAACCGAAGAAGAGGCAAAAAACATATTCAACAACACAGCAGAATAAACTAAACGGCTCAAGGCAAAAGCTTTGAGCTGTTTTTTTACAGTAAAAATTCATTGACAATTATCTATATGTTGCATATAATATAGATAGATAATCGTCTATGTGAGGTGAAAACATTGCAGTTAAGCGAAAAAAGAACCGCAGAAATTTTCAAGGCATTGAGCGACGAAAACCGCATACGAATTTTAAAGTTGCTGCAAAGCGGAGAGAAATGTGCTTGTGTGCTGCTCGACAGCCTGAAAATAACACAACCGACACTATCTCACCATATGAAAATACTCTGCGATTCCGCTATTGTCGTTGGACGTAAAGAAGGAAAATGGACGCATTATTCCATTTCTCCCGAGGGTGCGTCTACCGCTGTTAAATACTTACAGGAGCTTACAAAGGTAACTCGTGATGATAAGTCGTGTTGTGAAAAGTAATTATGTCAAACGCTTTTTTCATGACTGATTAAACCTAAAATGCATTTATTTATAACTATTAATCGGAGGTTATTGTATGGATACAATAAAGGTCGGGTGGGATTTCTTTCAAAATGAAATCCTCGGGATGAGCTGGCTTAATAGGCTCATTAACACACTGCTGAACGCTTGCGGCTTAGACACCACGGAAAAAATAGGCGGCAGTATAGCATTCTTTATTTTTGACATCATAAAGATTATGGTTCTTCTCGGCGTACTCATTTTGATTATCTCGTATATTCAAAGCTTTTTTCCGCCTGAGAGAACTAAGAAAATCCTCGGACATTTTCACGGCATCGGTGCAAACATTATCGCCGCTCTGCTCGGTACGGTAACGCCGTTTTGCTCCTGCTCGTCCATTCCGCTTTTTATCGGATTTACGAGTGCGGGATTACCAATCGGGGTAACTTTCTCTTTCCTTATTTCCTCTCCGATGGTTGACCTCGGCAGTCTTGTGCTTTTGATGAGTATTTTCGGGTGGAAGGTTGCGGTTATTTATGTTGTTCTCGGTATTGTTATCGCGGTAGCAGGCGGTACTTTGATTGAGAAACTACACCTTGAAAAATATGTCGAGGACTACATCTTAAACGGCAAATCGCTCGATATTCCGCAAGACGAGCTGCATTTTAACGACCGCATTAAATACGCTTGGGAGCAGGTTGTTTCCACTGCAAAGAAGGTCTTTCTTTACGTTTTAATCGGTGTTGGAATCGGAGCAATAATTCACAATTGGATACCCGAGGGCTTTATTATTGCGTTGCTCGGCGACAACAATCCCCTCGGAGTTGTTCTCGCTACGCTTGCGGGAGTTCCGATGTATGCTGATATTTTCGGAACAATTCCGATTGCGGAGGCGTTACTCTCAAAAGGAGCCTTGCTCGGCGTTGTTCTCTCCTTTATGATGGGAGTTACCACCCTGTCCTTGCCCTCTATGATTATGCTACGCAAGGCTGTAAAACCGAAATTGCTGGGCATTTTCATCTCTATC
This sequence comes from Ruminococcus sp., assembly GCA_022510985.1. GTDB lineage: Bacteria > Bacillota > Clostridia > Oscillospirales > Acutalibacteraceae > Ruminococcoides. The sequence continues at coordinate 7,025 of JAFLSL010000040.1, forward strand.
TGTACAGTCGGAATTATAATTGTAGGCTACTTCTTTAATGCTATGCAAAGTTTTATTATTTAATTTTGGAGGAATTTATTATGTCACTTTTTAATTTCGGAAAGAAAAAGGAAAAAGAAACAAAGGCTCCTGCTTGCTGTTGCAACGGTGCTTGTCCGACAAGCGAAGAGGCGAAAGTTGCCGATGAGTGTTGCAACAAAAAACTTGAGGGCATATGCTGTATAAAGGTATTAGGTGCCGGTTGCAAATCTTGTCACGAGCAATTCGAAAATACCAGGAAAACAGTAAAGCAGATGGGGCTTGATGTAGAGGTTGAATATGTCACCGATATGCCGAAGATTATGGAATACGGTGTGATGAGTATGCCTGCTATCGTTGCAAACGAAAAGGTTGTATCTCAGGGTAAAGTGTTAAAAGTCTGTGACGTGGAAAAATTGTTGCATAAACTTGGTTTCTGATTAGGAGGCGTTCTGATGACCAAAGAGAAAATCTCCATCAGCATATTTCAAAAGTACCTGACTGTATGGGTTATAATCTGTATGATTATCGGCGTTCTAATCGGTCAGTTTCTACCACAGATACCCGAATTTCTGAATCAATTTGAATATGCCAAAGTATCTGTTCCTATGGCAATACTGATTTGGATAATGATTTATCCGATGATGATGAAGGTCGATTTTAAGAGTATA
>JAFLSL010000041.1 GCA_022510985.1 Ruminococcus sp.
TATTCTCCGCTCAGTTTCTGCTTCGCAGAACGAGCGATGAGTGAAGAAAGCGTGTCAAGCACGCCTTCTTGTTGTCTGCGTCAGACGTGGACATCTCTATCTTAACCTCATATCTCCCATACATCTCTTTCTTTATTTTACTTTGGATACAATATAAACATTTGCCCTCATATTTTTATACTAATAACTAGGCTTTTGTTTTATGTTTTTTAAATCTAATACATTTAAAGATTTAAAAATAAACAATTATACATTATAATGGTATAAATTGCAGAATGTTTTTCGTCTTATTTATAGAGGGGACAAAATATGAGAAGAAAAAAGCAAGAGAAGTTTGAGAGAATTTACTCTCAATACAAGGATAATGTTCTTAAAATTTCATATATGTACCTTAAAGACTACCAACTCGCCGAGGACGCTACGCAGGAAACCTTTTGCAGAGTGCTTTCTAAAATCGGAACTCTTAAAGACGAAACAAAGGATAAGGCTTGGGTGAGTAAAATTGCGGTGAATGTCTGCAGGGATATTCTGAAACACAAATCAAGAAGAGAAATTCCCGCTGTTGACATAACCCTTAAGGAAAACAGCAATCCGGATATTGACAGCAAGCTTTCGGTAACCGAGGCTATAAGAACTTTGCCGCAAGAGCTAAGGGAATGTGTAATTCTTTTTTATTATCAGGGATTTACCCATCGAGAAATTGCTGAAATCCTGAATGTTCCCGATACGACTGTAGCATATAGGCTCAGGAAAGGAAAAGAACAGCTTAGAAACTTGCTTGAGGAGGATTTCGATGATTGATATCAGAGATAAAATAGACAGAGAGCTTGTTAATTTATCGTTTGATACTGCTGCTGTCGATATAGAAAACATCTATAAAAGAAAACAACGAAAAATCCATACCGCCTATTTCGGTACATTGGGAGCCTTTTTGATAGCTGTCCTGATTATTCTGAATGTCAATACAGGAGCCGTAACCGAGTTTATGAAGTTTTCGGGCAGTGCGTTAAGCTCGTTTTTCGGAATCAGCGATTCTGAGAAATACAATGCAAATCCGACTTCAAGCTCGCCCGTGAAGGCGTTATATGAAACCGAATCGACCGCAAAGGCAAGCACAAAAAAGAAAAAAGAGGACAAAAATTCTAAAAAACCAGCAACTGAAAATACTACTGTTTCTGCTACAAATGCTACAAGTCAAAAAAGCCTTTCAAAGATAGAAACAAAGGAAGAAAAGGAAAAGAAATACGACGGAAAGGATTTTGAGTATCAGGTTTTGTCCGACAAAACGCTGAAACTTACAGCGTATAACGGTGACAGCACAGATATAAAAATACCTTCTGAAATTAATGATAACAAGGTCAGTGTATTGGGCGAAAAATTGTTTAAGGATAGCTCAATTACGAGCGTTTTAATCCCCGATACCGTGACCGAAATTGAATACGGAGCGTTTGAAAACGCATCAAAATTAGAGAACGTTGAGATGTCGAAGAACATAAAAAATATAGGAAGCTCAGCCTTCTATTCCTGCGTTAAACTTAAAAAAATAGATTTTTACAATGTAAAATCTATCGGCTCGAGTGCATTTGGCAGATGTGACTCTCTAAGCGAAGTTACTGTCCCTTCAACTGCCGCGAAGGTTGGCACAGCTGCATTTTGCGACTGTTCGGGTCTTAAGGTGGTGTATCTGAATTCGGATTGCGATGACCAAAACGCCTTTGAATACAATAGGACCTTTGCACATTGCGAATCTTTAAAAACGCTCTATATCGGCGAAGGAGTCAAAACAATTGCAAGTTATGCGTTTTATCAGTGCACCGCATTAAAAAATATCTATCTTCCTTCCAGCCTACGCAAAATCGGCGTCTCAGCGTTCAGTTGTTGTACAACGCTTGAGAATATAAACATACCGCAGGGCGTGCAAAATATTTATAAGCATGCGTTTTATAAATGCAGAAAGCTTAACAAAGTTGAGCTTCCGGTATCCCTTTGGTCTATAGAAGAGGAGGCGTTCTACGGCTGTAACAGTCTTTTGAGCATTGCTATTCCATATTCAACCACGCTCAAAAGCAAATGCCTCGGATATTCCGATACCACGTATGAGAAAAAGTTAGTTATCCAGGGCTTTAAGGATTCTACCGCAATGGTTTACGCACAGGACAACAAGTTTGAATTTGTTGAGCTGAAAACGTCAATTTCTCTGTCAAGCTATATAGAAAGTATAAAGGTCGGAGAAAAATATAAGATTAATCCGATTGTAAAAAATCCTGCGGGAGCAAGCTATTTTACATCGTCAGACGAAAAAGTTGCAACGGTATCCCCGGACGGAACAGTCCTCGGAAAGAAAGCAGGAACTGCGACAATTACAATAACAAACAACAATGTTAACAGAAAGTTTGTTATAGTTGTTAAGTAGCAGGGAGGAAATATGAAAGCATTAAAAAGATTAACAGCTTTACTTTTATCAATCCTGATTTTAACAGGAATTATGTCATCGATAACGGTATTTGCGACAGACAGAATTTTTATATCCGGTGACTTCGAATGTTCTGTTAGTAATGTCGATGGTCAAGTAACAATTACCAAGTACTACGGCTCTGAACAGGTTTTAGAGTTCCCGACAGAGCTTGAGGGAGTAACAATAACAACAATCGGTACATCGTTGTTAGAGGAAAATACAATGCTCAGAGAGGTTATAATTCCGTCAAACATCAAGACAATATCAGACAAAGCATTTTTTAAATGCAAAAATTTAGAAAAGGTAGAGCTTTCAGAAGGAATTAAGATTATCTCAGATAATGCTTTTGCAAGCTGCACAAAGCTCAAAGAGGTAAGTGTTCCGGGTACAATTGTTTATATGGGAAAAGCGTTTACAGACTGCACTGCACTCGAAACAGTTCATCTAGGTGATGGAATAGAGGGAATCGGCCGAGAGTGTTTTAGTTGTTGTACGGCTTTAAAAAATATCAACCTTCCGGAAAGTATAACCGATATTGATAGGGAAGCTTTTTTGGGTTGTAAAAATCTTACTGAAATTAATCTTCCGTCTAATCTGCGAAAGTTGGAGGTAAGTGCATTTGAGGGTTGTGTAAAACTCGAAAAAATTAATCTGCCGAATACTCTTGAAAAAATTGAATCGGATACTTTTTATAAGTGCACGTCGTTGAAAAGTATTCAATTGCCCCAAAACCTAAAAACAATTAGTTATCGTGCTTTTAAAAGATGCCTATCTTTGAGTGAGATTACAATACCGAGCAGTGTAACAAATATATCCGATGCTGCGTTTTCGCAGTGTAGTTCGCTTAAACGAGTTAATCTGGGAGCAAGACTGAAGAAAATCTCATCTTATACATTCTGCTATTGTGACTCCCTGGAGCAAATTGTTATTTCCAATTCGGTGACAAAAATTGAAAGCGAGGCATTTCTCGGATGTACGAATTTAAGACGTATTGATATTCCCCGCAGTGTAACAACTATAGGAGATTACGCCATTGGCTATAGGTATAATTCCACAGATTATGTGCGAGATATTAACGATGTACGCATAAGAGGATATAAGGATAGTGAAGCAGAAAAATATGCCCTGAAAAACGGCTTTACCTTCGTTGACGCGGAGCTTTATCCGAGCGAGGTGTTTTTTGATGAGCAAAAGACCTCTATAACCGTGGATAAACAGAGCGTTTCAGTCGATGTCGGAAAAAGCTTTCAAATAAAAGCGACGGTTGAGAATCCCGAAGAGAAAACTATTTTCCAAAGCTCTGATAATAAGGTAGCAAAGGTTGACGCTAATGGAAAGGTAACGGCGATAGGGAAGGGCTCAGCGGTAATAGCGGTTATAAACGGTGACGCTGTTGCGACCGTAAAGGTTACAGTTAAAGGTAAAGAAAATACCGCCAAAGCAACGGTTAAGTCGAAAACAGTTAAAGCGAAAAAACTGGCAAAAACAAAGCTTACTCTGAAGATGATTACCGTTAAAAATGCTAAAGGAAAAGCTACCTATTCAAAAGCCTCAAAGTCAAAGAGACTTTCAGTTAATAGTAAAAACGGAAAAATCACAGTAAAAAAAGGCACCCCAAGGGGCACCTACAAAATTAAGGTGAAGATAAAAATAAAGGGAAATTCAATTTATAGGTCTAAAACATTTACAAAGTCAGTAAAAGTAAAGGTGAAATAAAAAAATCGGGCGGATTTTCCGCCCGATAATTTTTTGTAAAACCTATACTCTTTATCCAAAATCTGACAGTGGCATAAACGTTAGGGGAATATGCTTGTCAGATAGGAACGTCCGCGTTTGACGTGGACAATTAAAAATACATTTGCTCAAACATTTTAATTCCGGATTCTGTACGAAAGATTTTTTCTTTAACATTTTTGGCAAGCTCCATACTGATATGATCCTCGTAAATGTTAACAAGAAAATCAGCCTCGACCAAAATTCTGTAGGGAGCGTTGTCGATACCCTTGTAGGTGTGATGATTAGCGATAAGATAGCATACCTTGTCAATAAATTCTTCCTCAAATCCAAGCTTATCGAGCAGCTTTTCAGCCTCAGCGGGACCTTCCTGTTCCTGAAGCTCTCCGCTTGCAGAGCCGTATTTTTCCTCGCTTACCTTGATTCCGATGTCGTGAGTTATAGCCGCAATTTCCAGCAGATACTGAACGTCCTCGGGTAATTTTTCGTTTAATCCGATTGTTCTCGCGACAGTATAAACCTTCATAAAATGCTGAATACGTTTTACATCTCCGCGAAAATACTCAGTCATAGCGTTAATTGTTTCATTCACCTTTGACATTAGATTTTCTCCTTATTTTTCTTATGTATTTAAAAGTTTCTTTTTCGCCTTTTTCTTCAAGCATACGAAGCAGAAACTCAATCTCGCTTGAGGTTTCGGGGTGCATAATATCACGGTGACCTTTGCCGCCCAGAAAGTATTCAAGCGGCTTAGAGTCCGTGTATTTGTCCTTGTTGTAAATTTTACTCGCGGCAACTCTGTCACAGAACATTTCGATGAGAAATTTTTTCGGCATTTTAACTCCGCCGAATTTTTTGGTTACGGGGTCATAGTCCGTCCAGTATTCAAAATGATGGCGGTTTCTGCCCTTGTGATGAATCCATGCTTTCGAGTAGCCGTAAGCCTCGCGTTCGCCCTCGTTCGGTGAACGGTTGCCCTGAAAATATTTTGCACCTGCAAAAAACTCACTCGGCGAATATTTTGACAAATCGTGGAGCAGTCCGCGAAATGGAATACCCGCACGAATACAGTTTATAAGCACCTTGTGGCGATGATTTGTAATGGTTAAAAAATGTTTAATCGGATGTCCCATATTAACTAAAATCCTCGGGATACATATTCTTGAGCATTTTTTCGAGTACGTCAAGAGCCGTGTCGCCTTGCATTGTTATCTCATCATACGGGATGATAAACGTTTTTTCACTCAATGCGGAAAGATTTTGGAATTTATCGCTCGAGTTCAGATAATTTATAACATCTTCATCCTTACAGAAGATGTAATCGGGATTTGAAAGCGTTAGTTTTTCGGGGTCTACGACATCGGTGTCGGAATTTTTAAATACGTTTGTTGCACCCGTGTAATCGAGCATATTTGCACCCCACGTTGCGTTATTTACAGTTTTTAGCACGCCGTTGTCAATATATAGGTAGCAAACCGTTTTTACAATGCTTTTTTCGTTAACAGCGTTCTTTACATCCTTAAGTTCGCTGAATAATGTTTTGCAAGCATCCGTGCCCTTAGCCTTGCCCGTGACGTTTCCGCCGAGCAGTGTACCGAGCTTTTTGTAAAGGTTTTTAATCTGCTTTGGGGTTCGTGCCTTCTCCAAAATTACAACAGGGATATTCTTTTTGTTCAGCTGTTCGATGACAGCTGTGTTTAAGCTCTCGTCCGCAAATATAATATCGGCTCCAAGCTCGTCGATTGACGCCGGAGAAGCGTCTGCGGCTATGCCGACGCTCGGCACAACATTCATTCCCTTTTGGTTAACCTCGTCACTTCTGCCTACCATTTTAACATCATAACCCATACAGGAAATGATGTCGGCAAGGTTTTTATTGAGTATAACAATATTTTCAGGTTCAGAGTTTAGCATAATACTGCCTATCGTGACGGGATAGTCACTTTTACCGTTACACGAGCCCAGCATAACTGCGGTGAACATTAAAACTACTGCCATAGCTGCCGCTAACATTTTTCTGTGCATAATTATCCTCCCAAAACTTAGGAATTGAGCGATTCCACAAACTGCTTTGCACACCTCGGCGAACGTCCTCCGCGACCTAACGCAAAGCGTTCGGCTAAGATTGCAAGCTCATTTTTATCCATATTTACTCCCGCTCTTTCTGCGAGGGCATAAACGATTTCCAGATACTCGTTTTTGTCGGGATTAGTAAAGCCGACTGAAAGCCCGAATCGGTCGGAAAGCGAAAGTGTTTCTTGCATATTGTCGCGGCGGTGAATGTCATCAGCGTCCCTGTCCTGCCAACTTTCCTTTATAAGGTGTCTGCGGTTGGAGGTTGCGTAAATAAGAGCATTGTCGGGTCTTGCCGCTAAACCGCCCTCAAGTACCGCCTTGAGCGAGGTGTAGTTTTTGTCTTGGTTTTGGAATGAAAGGTCGTCGATAAAAATAATAAACTTCATCGGGAGCGACGCGATTTTATCAACAAGGAGAGGGAAATCCTTAAGCCTTTCCTTGGGCATTTCAACAACCCTCAGTCCGTCTTTTCTGAATTTGTTTCCGATAGCTTTAACGGTTGAGCTTTTGCCTGTTCCCATATCACCGTAGAGCAGACAGTTGTTGCAGGTTTTTCCGTCCAAAAATGCCATGGTATTCTCTATAACCTGATTTCTCTGACGTTCATAGCCGATAAAAGAATTTATGTCAATCCTGTCGGGATGAACTACAGGCTTAATGTCGCCGTCACGCCATATAAACGCCTTGTAGCGGGCAAACATTCCGCAACCGTTTTGACGGTAGAAATCACAGAGAGAGTTTATATCTACTCCGTTTGAAAATTCGTCTACGGGTTTGCCGCAGCTCCATCTCGGCAGATTTTCAGAGATTTCGAAGATTTCGTCTTTATACTTGTATTCGTTTATTATGTCGTCACAGCTAAGCTTTGAGAGAGCAAGGATTATTTCGCAATCTCGCTTAACAGCGTTCAAAAAGTTTTCCGAAAGCTCCTCGGTTTTATTTCCTGCAGCCGCGAGAGTAAATCGGTTTTCGTCGAACAAAGCCGCCTGAGTGATGTAATAAGCAAGGTTATCCGTCATATTTCTCTCGTTAAGAAGGTTGTAAAATTCTCCGTAGGAGAGGAGAAACCTTTCAGGCTTTTCAGATATGCTTTCCAAAAGCTTTTTATATCCGGCAATTACGCTCCTGTTCAGAATATTTCTGAATACGGAAAGAGAATTTAAAAGTAATAAATTTTTATATGTATTATTCATAAAAATCATTCCAATTATAATATTCAGTCTAATATATAATTTTACTCCTTTTTAGGAGTTTCGTCAATATTTGACGGTCTGTAAAATTTTTTAATATTTTGTAAAAAAAGTCTTGCATTTTTAAATCAATGGTGCTATAATAATCAAGTCGTCGAAAGAAGACGAGTTGGTGTCGATGACGCTGAGGGTCCACCTGTTCCCATACCGAACACAGAAGTT
>JAFLSL010000042.1 GCA_022510985.1 Ruminococcus sp.
AGTTCACTCGCTCGAACCAGAGTACATGTTTAAACCAAAGACCTATTGTGGTTCAGGGTGAAAGAGTAAAGAAGAGCGATATTATCGCCGATGGTCCGGCAATGGATAACGGTGAGCTTGCGCTCGGTAAGAATATATTGATCGGCTTCATGACATGGGAGGGCTATAACTACGAGGACGCTGTTCTTCTTAGTGAGGAGCTTGTAATGAATGACGTATTCACTTCAATTCATATGGAGGAATACGAGTGTGAAGCAAGAGACACAAAGCTCGGAGCAGAGGAAATCACAAGAGATATTCCGAATGTATCTGAGGACGCATTAAAAGACCTTGACGAAAACGGTATCATAAGAATAGGTGCCGAGGTTCATGCCGGAGATATTCTCGTAGGTAAGGTTACACCGAAGGGTGAAACAGAGCTTACCGCCGAGGAAAGACTTTTAAGAGCTATCTTCGGTGAAAAGGCAAGAGAGGTAAGAGATACCTCGCTTCGTGTGCCTCACGGCGAAAACGGTATTGTTGTAGACGTTAAGGTGTTTACCCGCGAGGATGCTCGAAACGAGCTTCAGCCGGGTGTAAATAAAGTTGTAAGAGTTTATCTTGCACAGAAGAGAAAGATAAGCGTCGGCGATAAAATGGCCGGACGTCACGGTAACAAGGGTGTCGTTTCAAGAATTTTACCTGTTGAGGATATGCCGTTCTTACCCGATGGTACTCCGCTTGATATCGTGCTTAATCCTCTCGGCGTACCTTCACGTATGAACATCGGTCAGGTTCTTGAGGTTCACCTCGGATATGCCGCTAAGGCACTTGGCTGGAAGATTCAGACTCCTGTATTTGACGGAGCTCACGAGCAGGATATCTTCGAGGCGTTTAAGATGATGCGTGATAAGGATGACTATCCTGACAGAGCCGAGGTAACAGGTATCGACTTCGGCGAATGTGTTCGCCAGAACGGTATCTCAATGGAAGGTAAAACAATGCTTAAGGACGGACGTACGGGTGAGTACTTCGATAACCCCGTAACCGTAGGTTATATGTATTACCTTAAGCTCCATCACCTCGTTGACGATAAAATCCACGCTCGTTCAACCGGCCCGTACTCACTCGTTACCCAGCAGCCGCTCGGCGGTAAAGCTCAGTTCGGTGGTCAGCGTTTCGGTGAGATGGAAGTTTGGGCACTCGAGGCTTACGGTGCAGCTTACACTCTTATGGAAATCCTTACAGTTAAGTCCGATGACGTTGTAGGACGTGTTAAGACTTATGAGGCTATCGTAAAGGGTCAGAACATTCCGTCACCCGGAATTCCCGAGTCGTTTAAGGTTCTTATTAAAGAACTTCAGTCGCTTTCACTTGATGTTCGTGTTATGGACAGAAGCGGCGAGGAAATTGACCTTAAACAGCATTTTGAAGAGGACGACGATTTACCTGTTGATAACTCTAACTTCGAGGAAAAGAACGTTATGACCTCGACCTCGATGGATAGCTTTACTCTTGATGAGGACAGCGATAACGATGATAATATGTTTGACGACCAGTCAATTGTTGAGGATTCAGGCGATGACCTCCTCGATTTTGACGGCGGCAGCGATGAATTTTAATAAGGAGGAGCAATATAATGGAAAATAATGTTTTTGATTCAATAAAAATTAATCTTGCTTCTCCCGAGCAGATTTTATCTTGGTCTTACGGCGAAGTAAAAAAGCCCGAGACTATTAACTACAGAACCTTAAAGCCCGAGCGTGACGGTTTATTCTGTGAGCGTATTTTCGGACCTACTAAGGACTGGGAGTGCCATTGCGGAAAGTATAAGAGAATCAGATACAAGGGCAAAAAATGTGACCGTTGCGGAGTTGAGGTAACTCGTGCGAAGGTAAGACGTGAGCGTATGGGACATATCCATCTCGCAGCTCCTGTATCTCATATCTGGTACTTTAAGGGTACTCCGTCAAGAATCGCTCTTATTCTCGATATTTCTCCGAGAAATCTTGAGCGTGTACTCTATTTCCAAAGCTATATCGTAACCGATCCCGGCGACTGCCGCGAGCTTGAAAAGCTCCAGTGTCTCTCCGAGACCGAGTATATGGATATGCGTGAAAAATACGAGGACGACTTTAAAGCAGGAATGGGTGCAGAAACCATCCTCGAGCTTTTAAAGGAAATCGACCTCGACGAGCAGGCTGAGACTGTAAGAGAAGAACTCGAAACAGCGACAGGTCAAAAGCAGGGCAGACTTATTAAGAAACTTGACGTAATTGAGAGTTTCAGAACTTCAGGTAACCGTCCCGAGTGGATGATTTTGACCGAGGTTCCGGTAATTCCGCCCGATATCAGACCTATGGTACAGCTCGACGGCGGACGTTTTGCGACTTCCGACTTAAACGACCTTTACCGTCGTGTAATAAACCGTAATAACCGTCTTGCAAAGCTTATTGAGCTTAACGCTCCGGATATCATTATCCGTAACGAGAAGCGTATGCTTCAGGAAGCTGTTGACGCACTTATTGATAACGGCAGACGCGGCAGACCTGTAACAGGTCCTAACGGACGTGCACTTAAATCGCTTTCCGATATGCTCAAGGGTAAGCAGGGACGTTTCCGCCAGAACCTTCTCGGTAAGCGTGTAGACTATTCAGGACGTTCGGTTATCGTAGTAGGACCTGAGCTGAAAATGTATCAGTGCGGTCTTCCTAAGGAAATGGCTCTCGAGTTGTTTAAGCCTTTCGTTATGAAACGCCTCGTTGAAACAAAAGAGGTTATAAATATTAAAGCAGCCCGCAAGGCTGTTGAACGTGCTAAGCCCGAGGTTTGGGACGCACTCGAGGTTGTAATCAAGGGACACCCTGTACTCCTCAACCGTGCACCTACACTTCACCGTCTCGGTATTCAGGCGTTTGAGCCTGTACTCGTAGAGGGTAGAGCTATTAAGCTCCATCCGCTTTCCTGTACAGCCTACAACGCTGACTTCGACGGCGACCAGATGGCTGTTCACGTTCCGCTTTCAGCTGAAGCACAGGCAGAGGCGAGATTCCTTATGCTTGCTGCCGGCAACTTACTTAAGCCGTCAGACGGACAGCCCGTAACAGTACCTACACAGGATATGATTCTCGGTTCCTATTACCTTACTCTTGATAAGGACGGAGAACCGGGCGAGGGCAAAGTATTCCGTGATGTTGACGAGGCTATGATGGCTTATCAGACAGGTATCATAAAGCTTCATTCAAAGATAAAGGTTCGCCGCACTATGGAAATAGACGGCGAGATGAAGTCTGCTTTGGTAGACACTACAATGGGTAAGATTATCTTCAATAACCCCGTTCCGCAGGATTTAGGTCTTGTTGACCGTTCAATCCCCGAGAACAAGTTCAAATTCGAGGTTGACTTCCTTGTTGACAAGGGCGGACTTAAGAAGATTATCGACGCTTGTATCGAAAAGCACGGTACACAGATTACCTCTGTAGTTCTCGATAATATCAAGGCTCAGGGCTATAAATATTCTACAATCGGTGCAATTACCGTAGCCGTTTGTGACGCGACAATTCCGCCTGCTAAGGGAGAGATTATCGCCGACGCTGAGGCTAAGGTTGACGCAATCAGCGAAGAGTATATGCTCGGTCTTCGTTCCGACGAGGAGCGTTATGCCGATGTTCTTAAGGTTTGGGAAAAGGCTACTGATGACGTAACTGCAAAGCTTCAGGAAGGCCTCGACCGTTACAACCCGATTTATATGATGGCAGACTCCGGAGCTCGTGGTAGTATGAGCCAGATTCGTCAGCTCGCAGGTATGCGTGGACTTATCGCGAACACATCTGGTAAAACAATCGAAATTCCGATTCGTGCTAACTATCGTGAAGGTCTTAACATCTTAGAGTACTTTATTTCTTCCCGTGGTGCACGTAAAGGTCTTGCCGATACAGCCCTTCGTACAGCTGACTCAGGTTACCTTACACGTCGACTTGTTGACGTATCTCAGGAAGTTATCATCCACGAGGATGACTGCGGAACTAAGGAAGGCCTTGAGGTATTCGATATTGTCAGCGAGGGCAACGTTATCGAGGATCTCCACGAGCGTTTAATCGGTCGTTACCTGATTGACGATTATTGCGACGAAAACGGAAACACACTCGTCAGCAAGGATGTTATGATGGGTGACGAAGAGGCTAACATCATCATAAAGAGCGGTGCTCAAAGCGTTAAAATCCGTTCAGTTCTCGGTTGTTGTGCTAAGCACGGCGTATGCCGCAAGTGCTACGGCTCCAACCTTGCTAACCGCCATCCTGTTACAGTCGGCGAGGCTGTTGGTATTATCGCGGCTCAGTCAATCGGCGAGCCGGGTACACAGCTTACAATGAGAACATTCCACACCGGTGGTGTTGCGTCTGCAGAAGATATCACACAGGGTCTTCCGCGTGTCGAGGAGCTTTTCGAGGCACGTAAACCTAAGAGCCTTGCAATGATTAGTGAAATCGAGGGTGACGTTCGCTTTGAGGAGAGAAAGAACGCTAACCACGCTGTTATCTACAACAAGGAAACAGGCGAGGAGCGTGCTTACCTCATTCCGTTCGGTTTCAGAGTTAAGATAGAGGAAGGACAGCATATCCAAAAGGGTGACAAGATTACCGACGGTGCAGTTAATCCGCACGACGTACTTGCTATCCTCGGAACAAACGCTGTTCAGGACTACCTTATCTCAGAAGTTCAGTCCACCTACCGTCTGCAGGGTGTTGATATCAACGATAAGCACATCGAGGTTATCGTTCGCCAGATGCTCAAGAAAGTTCGTCTTGACGATGCAGGTGATACAGACCTTATCTCAGGTCAGTCCTATGATAAGACTACTGTTTTAACCGCTAACGATAAGATTAAAGAGCGTATCGCAAACGGCGAGGAAGGACTTAAAGAGGCAACCTGGACACAGATGCTCCTCGGTATTACAAAAGCGGCTCTCGCTACCGACAGCTTTATGTCCGCGGCATCCTTCCAGGAAACAACCCGTGTGCTCACCGACGCCGCTATCAAGGGTAAGGTTGACCATCTTATGGGACTTAAAGAAAACGTTATTATCGGTAAGCTTATTCCGGCAGGTACCGGTATGCGTTGTTATAACGAGGTTGAGCTTGACGTCAATCACTCTGAAGCAGTAGATGTTGAAATTGACGCATAAGCAAAACTAAAGCTAATATAAAACTAAGGCAGACAGCATTTTTATGTTGTCTGCTTTGTTATTTCATACATAAAACAGTATGGTATTTTGACTATTATGCCAATAGAATTACAGCACGTTTTTATGTTACCATTAATATGTATGAAGTTAGATACCAAACCCTAAATAAAATAGAACAATCTTATCGGGTCGATTTGCCCAATACATTGTTGTTGTCCTTGCAAGGCGTCTTTCACCCCGTCTTGTACAGATCATACTCGATAATATATGTCCGCTTTTAATCAGGGCTTAGTATGAAAGGACGATTTTATGAAAAGATATTTTAGGAAATCGACAGGTGCTTTTTTAGCGGTAATAATGGTTTTATCGGCTGTGGCAAGTGTTAATACTTATGCTGTCGACAGTGAAAAGGCTTCTTCGGGTGCATCAAATTCTTATACATCCGCATCTCAAAGCCTCGATGACCGCTACGGCTACGATGGAAATGACCTTGGAGCAACCTATACTCCGCAGGCGACAACCTTCAAGGTATGGGCTCCTACCGCTACCGACGTAAAGGTTAATCTTTACGCAACGGGAAGCGACAGCGAAAGCGGTGCTCAGAAATTAAGCACAACTGCACTTGAATACAATTCTTCCACAGGTATATGGTCAAAAACCTTAAACGGCGATTATAAAAATAAATACTATACCTATACCGTAACAGCTAAAAATGTTACGGGCTCTAAGACTACAACTAAAGAAACACAGGATATTTATTCTGTTGCAACGGGTGTTAACGGTCAGCGTTCGCAAATTGTTGACCTAGATTCAACAGACCCCGACGGCTGGGAGAAGGATGCCCACGTTCTTTTAGACAAGCAGACGGATTCCTTTGTATGGGAAGTTCACGTTAAGGATTTTTCATACGATACAAAATCGGGAGTTTCCGCTAAAAACCGCGGAAAATTCCTCGCTTTCACCGAAAAGGGTACAACTCTTAACAATGACGGAAGAACTCCGACAATGGTAGATTACCTGAAAAATCTGGGAGTTACCACGGTTCAGATTACGCCTTTCTATGATTTTAATAAGGGCTCTGTAGACGAAACAGGTCCTGATACACAGTTTAACTGGGGTTACGATCCCGTAAACTACAACGTTCCCGACGGTTCGTACTCTACAAACCCCTATGACGGAAATGTTCGAATTAAAGAATGTAAGCAAATGATTCAGGCTCTTCATAACGCGGGGATTTCCGTTGTTATGGACGTTGTGTATAACCACACCTTCTCAGCAGAAGAGTCTTCGTTTGAAAAATGTGTTCCGAATTATTATTACAGAATGAAAGCTGACGGCAAATATTCCGACGGCTCGGGTTGCGGAAACGAAACCGCGTCCGAGCGTAGAATGTACCGTAATTTTATGATACAGTCCTGCCTTTACTGGGTTAATGAATACCATATCGATGGTTTTCGTTTTGACCTTATGGGTATCCACGATGTCGAGACTATGAACCTTTTAAGAGAGGCGATGGATAAGGTTGATCCCAGAATTGTATTATGGGGCGAAGGCTGGACAGGCGGCAGTTGCAACTATCCCGAAAAAACCTGCACAGGCTCAACCTTCCGTGCTGCGGATCAGAGCAACGCAAGCCACTTGAGCGAAAGAGTTGCCTATTTTAACGACGGAATTCGTGACGCTATAAAAGGAAGCGTTTTTGATTTGAGTGGAAAAGGCTGGGTTCAGGGTGCATCCTCTTCACTGACAAATATGAACTATGGTATTCTTGCGAATACAACTACAGCCGGCACCGGTCGCTGGACGGCACGTCAACCGTCGCAGACTGTAACTTATGCGTCCTGCCACGATAACCAGACACTATGGGACAGACTTGCCTTTTCGCAGAATATAACTAATTTCCGGGCAAGAAACGAAACTCTTGCCGCTCAGAACAAGCTCGTCGGCGGACTTCTGAATATGTCGCAGGGCGTAACCTTTATGCTTGCGGGCGAGGAAATGGGACGTTCTAAGGATAACGATGAAAACAGCTATAAATCTCCTGCAACCCTGAATATGATAGACTGGTCAAATGTTCAGACAAACTCCGATATAGTTGAGTATTATAAGGGAATGAGAGAAATCAGAGAGAAATTCTCCCCGCTTCGCGACAATACAAACAACTCTGCATCAGGCTATAAAGCGTACACAAGCTCAGGTGCTAAGGTTGTGCTTGACGCGTCCAGAGTTAACACAGGCAATGTTAACTGGTTTGCGTGGACATGGCCCACAGGCGGCGACGGTCAGTGGGTAGCTGCAAAGGGAACAAATTCGTCTGACATTACATTTGACGGAGTGGCTCAGAATATCATATTTGTTGCTTTAGACCCTGCAAAATGCGGTAACGGAGCTAATCCCAGCTGGGATGCTAAAATAGCTCAAACGGG
>JAFLSL010000043.1 GCA_022510985.1 Ruminococcus sp.
TCGGTGCTATCTTCCTCGGCTTTACAGACGCTCAGGCAGGTGCAATCGGTATTATCGGCGGTGCGGACGGTCCTACGGCAATTTACGTTACAACAAAGCTTGCCCCCGAGCTGCTCGGTTCAATTGCTATCGCCGCATATTCGTA
This sequence comes from Ruminococcus sp., assembly GCA_022510985.1. Taxonomy (GTDB): domain Bacteria; phylum Bacillota; class Clostridia; order Oscillospirales; family Acutalibacteraceae; genus Ruminococcoides. The sequence goes on from JAFLSL010000043.1 coordinate 146, forward strand.
TATGGCGTTAGTTCCGATTATTCAGCCACCGATTATGCGTTTGTTTACAACAAAGAAGGAAAGAGCTGTACGAATGGAACAGCTTCGCCCTGTATCTAAGCTTGAGAAAATTATTTTCCCCGTAATCATTGTAATCGTTATCTCAATTCTTCTGCCCGATGCTGCTCCGCTTGTTGGTATGCTTATGTTCGGTAACCTTATTAAGGAATCCGGAGTTGCAGACAGACTTTCAAAAACAGCCCAAAACGAGCTTATGAATATTATTACAATCTTCCTAGGTACAACAGTAGGTGCTACCGCAACAGGCGTAAACTTCCTTTCTTGGAATACACTTAAAATCATCGGCTTAGGACTTCTCGCATTTATGATGGGTTCTGCATGCGGCGTACTCTTCGGTAAGATTATGTATAAATTAACAGGCGGTAAGGTTAATCCGCTTATCGGTTCAGCGGGTGTATCAGCCGTTCCGATGGCTGCTCGTGTATCTCAAAAAGTCGGTCAGGAAGAAAACCCCGGAAACTTCCTTCTTATGCACGCTATGGGACCGAATGTTGCAGGTGTTATCGGCTCTGCTGTTGCAGCGGGTGTATTGCTCAATGTTTTAAGATAATTTGATATTTTATTTATGATTAAGGCTATCTTAAAGATAGCCTTAATTTTTATTATAATTCTATATTAGAAATATATCTTTTTCTTACTAGTATATAATTAATGTATATGTAAAATAGGGAGGGTAATAAATGCCGAAAGATTTAACTCCTCAAAAAATATTCTATATGCTGATGCGTCATATAAAGCTTATTTTGCTTGTAGCAGCTTTAGTAACTCTTATCGCGTATGGATATTCAAGCTTTTTTATAACACCCACTTATTCAACCTCATCGCTCATTCTTATTCATAACTACAACGAAGTAGCATCTACACGTTCTACAAAGTACTATAATGCTGATGATCAGGGTCGTGTTGATGTAAGTGATATTGAGCGTTCTGCTACTCTCGCGAGCAGCTGTGTAATTCTTTTCCAAAATATGCCCGAAATGACATCCTTAATGTCAGGAGCATCTGTTTCGTTTAATCAGGTTGAAGAATCGAACTTTATTCGTATTGTAACCACATCCTCAAATCCCCAGATTGCTGCTAATGTTGCAAACCAGCTTGCTGATGAGGCTCCTAAATGCTTTGCAAGTATGTATGGTGAAGGAAACGGTAAGGTTGATAAAATTACCAACGCATCAACTCCCGGCACTCCTTCTTCACCGAATATCAGGCAAAACACCCTCTACGGAATGACAATAGGTCTTATCTTAGGAGTTCTACTGGCGTTTGCCCTTGAAATTGTAGACACAACTCTCAAACCCGGTGATGATCTTGCGAAAACGTATAATCTTCCTGTGTTTGCAGAAATAGCAGACTTTGAGAAAGCGGGGTAATCCAGTATGAAAATTATAAAAATCCCCGGTCATAAAAGACGTGAAGAAATTGCCGCTAACAAAAATGTCAGAGCCGGCTCACGCAAAAAGGATGACAAAAATGTACTGAGCGAAAAAAGCAAATTCGCTATAGTTGAGGCATATAAATCTGCCCGTACAAATATTATGTTCTCGCTTTCGGCTACTGACAAAAAGGCTTTTGCAATTACTTCTTATTCTAAGGGTGACGGTAAAAGTACGGTTGCCGCGAACCTTGCGATTTCTTTCTCAAAAATGGGTAAGAGAGTTATTCTTATCGACTGCGACCTTCGACGTCCTAATCTCCATAATATTCTTAAGCTCGACAACAGAGCGGGCTTTTCCGATTTGCTCGGTCGTATGGTAGTTTTTGATGATGTAGTTCACCGCGACGTACTTCCTTGTCTTGATGTTCTTACCTCAGGAACTATTCCTCCGAACCCATCAGAGCTTATCTGCTCGCCCGAGGTTTCAAAGTTTATAGACCGTATCAACGAAGAGTACGACTATATTATTTTTGATACACCGCCTATAGGTGTTGTAGCCGATTCACTTCTTCTTAAAGATTATATCGCCGGTTATCTTCTCGTAGTACGTGAAAGAAAGACAACCCACGGTGATATTGAAAAACTTCTTAATACCGTCAATGTTACCGATGCTAAACCTCTTGGTTTTATACGAGTTGGTGTTACCCACGAAGGAAAAAGAGGCAAAAAAGGATACTATTATTACTATTATCAGTACTATTAATAAAACTAAAAGCCGTCGCATTAGTGCGGCGGTTTTCTTTTTTAGGTATGTTTTAAACCAAAAACGCAAGTCTGTTTAAAAAAACTTGCACTTTTTGAAGTTTTGTAGTAGAATATTAATGGTAATATGAATTTTTTGATTGAGGGGTAATCAAAATGAGTTATTTAAATTTATCAAAAGCAGAGCTTGAAAAAGAAAGAGAAGTGCTTTTAAAGCAGTATGAGAACTACAAAAGCAAAGGACTTTCTCTTAATATGGCAAGAGGAAAGCCCTCGCCTGAACAGCTTGATCTTTCTCAGGCTATGCTCGACTCTGTAAAAAGCACAGATTCCTGCATTTCTTCAGATGGTACAGATTGCAGAAACTACGGTGGCTTTGACGGAATTGTTGAAGTAAAGGAAATGTTTTCAAATATTTTTGATACTGAGTCTGAGAATGTTTTTGTCGGCGGAAATTCAAGCCTTAATATGATGTTTGATACAATTTCCTGCTTTATGACTGCTCCTATTTACGAAGATACACTTCCATGGCACGACGTTAAAGACAGAAAATTTCTCTGTCCGGTACCGGGTTATGACCGTCATTTCGGCGTAACAGGTTACTTTGGCTTTGAAATGATTCCCGTTCCGCTTAATGAGGACGGTCCCGATATGGATATTGTTGAAAAGCTTGTATCTGAGGACGACAGCATTAAGGGTATCTGGTGTGTTCCTAAATATTCCAACCCTACGGGAATTACATATTCCGACGAGGTTGTAAAGCGTTTTGCGGCTTTAAAGCCTGCGGCTAAAGATTTCCGTATTATGTGGGATAACGCATATGCTGTCCACGATGTAACCGATACACCCGATACTTTATTAAGTATTGTCGACGAATGTAAAAAGACAGGCAATGAAGATTTACCGATTTTATTTGCCTCAACCTCAAAAATCACCTTCGCAGGTGCAGGCGTTGCCGCTTTAGCAGCATCACCGCTTAATATGAAGGTTCTTAAAAAGCGTCTTGAGTTTGCGACTATCGGCTATGACAAGGTTAATATGCTCAGACATTCAAAGTTTTTTGGCAATTACGAAGGACTTTTAAACCATATGCAAAAGCATAAGGAAATCCTTGCTCCCAAGTTTAAAACCGTTGCAGATAAGCTTAACGAAGACTTAACCGATGCCGGAATTGCCGAGTGGACTAATCCAAACGGCGGTTACTTTGTAAGCGTTAATGTTTATAAGGGAACAGCAAAGCGTGTTGTGGAGCTTTGTAAAGAGGCAGGTGTTGTGCTTACAGGTGCAGGAGCTACCTATCCCGAGGGCAATGACCCCAACGAAGAAAACATCCGTATTGCTCCGTCATTCCCGACTGTCGAGGAACTTTCGCTTGCTATGGATATTTTTTGTGTTTGCACAAAGCTTGCTTGTCTTGAAGTCCTTGTGTAAGTAACTGAAAATCACGTTGAAATTTTGGTTAATATGTAAAATATATTACCAAATATCCAATATAATATTGACTTTTAGCTAAAAAAACTTTATAATAACTCTGTTACGTCTGTACGTATGTAAACGTAGCAGAGTTATTTTGCTTTTATGTACAGATTATCAGAAAATATTTGGAGGTCTTATGGCATGAAAAGAATCCCAAAGCCGGTGTTTTTCATTGTTGCCATCCTTATCCTCTGCTTTTCTTATTCCGCTGTTTTCGGCGTATCCTACTTTGTAGGAGATAATAAGGAAACTGTAGTTAAGGGTATCACTGACATTCGATGGGGAACAGACATCAGAGGCGGCGTCGAGGCTACCTTTGAACCCGCCGACGGCTATAATGCAACAGATTCGCAGCTCGACTCAGCGAAATCTATTATCGAAACCCGTATGGTATCCACAGGTATCACCGATTACGAGCTTTACGCTGACTACAACACTGACCGTATCATCGTTCGTTTTCCTTGGAAAGAGGACGAAAAGAAATTTGATGTAGAGGCAGCTATCGAGGAAATCAGCTCAACAGCTGAACTTACTTTCCGTCCGGGAAACAGCTATTCTAATACGTCAATCGGTTCTGACGGCAGTTATGTATATCAGACTCCTACAGGAGATACCGAAACTGTTCTTATGAACGGCTCGGCTGTAAAGAGTGCTCAGGCAGGTATCGACTCTGACTCTAAGAAATCATCAAAGTCTAATTACGTAGTTTATCTCGAGCTTAATGACGAGGGTACAAAAACCTTCGCTGACATTACCGAGAAATACGTAAATCAGGTAGTAAGTATCTGGATGGACGATATTATGCTTTCCGCTCCCACAATCAATGAGAAAATCTCGGGCGGAAAAGCACAGATTTCAGGTGACTTTACTGCTGAAGAGGCTACAGCCCTCGCCGCAAAGATTAACGCAGGTGCTTTACCGTTTAAGCTTTCAACAGCTTCCTACGGTTCTGTATCCGCATCTCTCGGAGAGAACTCACTCGTAGCTATGGCTTATGCAGGCATTATCGCAATGATTATTATTTCATTGTTTATGATTATAATGTACCGTTTACCCGGCTTTATCGCGGTTATCGCACTTTTAGGTCAGATGGGTATTACAATTGCTGCTATCTCAGGTTATTTCCCTGTATTTAATTCCTTTACAATGACGCTTCCCGGTATCGCAGGTCTTATCCTTTCAATCGGTATGGGTGTTGACGCAAACGTTATTACATCCGAGCGTATTATCGAAGAAATGCGTAGCGGACGTACACTTGACGGTGCACTTGATCGCGGTACAAAAAGCTCGCTTTCAGCTATTATCGACGGTAATATGACAATCATAATCGTTGCTATTATCTTACTTTTAGTATTCGGTCCGTTCAACGTGCTTTCATTTATCTTCGGTCAGTCTACTACAGGTACAATTTACTCATTCGGTTATACACTTCTCGTAGGTGTAATTTCCAACTTCATTATGGGCGTAGGACTGAGCCGTGTAATGCTCAGAGCAGTAGCAGGCTACAAGTTTGCACGTCATAAGTGGCTGTTTGGAGGTGCAAAAGATGGCGAGTAATATCAGAAAGAAAACTATTGAGGAAAAGCTTATCGTTCGCGGTAAAAAGCCTAAGGATTTTGTAGGAAACAAAAAAGTTTTCTTTGGCATTTCTATTGCTATTATCTTAATCGGTATCATATGTAACTTTATTTTCGGCACAACAATGGACATTCAGTTCACCGGTGGTTCAATGCTTAAGTACAGCTATTCGGGTAATTTGGATGACGCAAAGCTGAAATCTCTTGTTCAGGAGAAAACTCCCGACGATATCGTTACTTTCTCAGATTCAAAAGACCTCGTTAATAATAAGAATATGTTAACTGTACAGTTCTCTGGATCTACAACAATCTCAACAGATTTACAGAAATCTATCACTGATTCTATTCAGAAGGATTTTTCAAAGAACGACTTTAAGCTTGAGCAGAGTAGCTCGGTTGACGCAACAATGGGCTTTAGCTTCTTGCTTAAATGTTTGTTTGCGGTTGCAATTGCGGGAGTGTTAATGGTGCTTTATGTAACACTCCGATTCAAGAAAATCGGCGGTCTTTCCGCAGGTGTGTTCGGACTTGTGGCACTTTTCCATGACATTGCAATTATCTATTTCTTCTATGTTATCTTCCGTATGCCTATCGACTCGAGCTTTATGGCAGTTGCTCTTATGATTCTCGGTTACTCACTCAACGATACCGTTGTCGTTTACGACCGTGTTCGTGAGGAGAGAAAGAACTTAGGCTACAAGGCTGATATCAAGGACGTATTTAATCTCGCTGCTACAAAGGTTATGCGTCGTACAATTATCACTTCAATCACAACCATTTCTGCAATTCTTATTGTTTATATCTCTGCAATCATCTTCAACCTCGACTCTGTAAAGGCATTCGCTCTTCCGATGATTGTCGGTCTTGTTTCAGGTTGTTATTCTTCACTCTGTATCGCAGGTCCCCTTTGGGTTATGTGGAAAAAGAGAGAGAAGAAAGAAAAAGCTTAATAAAATTTAAGGGGCTGTTTTTAACAGCCCCGTTTTTTATAAGATATTTTGAAAATTAATCAGCTCTTTATCTGCTATAGCTTTCAGCCTGCCTTTAGTAACTCCCGAAAGATAATTGTAATTGCTAATTTCCTTACGCTCTATATATCCTTGCATACTGTAAAGATTTTCTTCAATTTCTGCAAGAGTGCTGTGTTCGTAATATGAATACATTACCTTGCTGTCAGTCTTTTTAAATTTATCAGCAGTTTTCTTACATTCTTCAGCGGCTTTTTTAAACTCATCTTTCGATAGATATTCTTCAATAGTGTTAATATTTTCAACAATCTTGTCGGTTCTCGTTTTTATATCATATTGTGTAAAATAACCGAATACCATTCCGAATAAAAAAAGCCCAATCGCAATATAAATTCTTTTCATAAATCACGCTAATCTTTCTTTATAATATTGTATTCTCCGTTTTTATTGTACGTCATAATAAATACGTCCTTAAGCTTAGTATTATTCTTTTTTAGAATATTGTTAAGCTCTTTTTTATTTGTATTACTAAGTCTCATAGATGCTTCGTGATACTCACCGTCATTAATAACAACCGCGTCAATTCCCGTATCCGCAATTTCTATATTCATATCCTCTGCCGTGGGATTTTGCTTTTCGGGTTTTACAAGTACGCTGAGCCTGCCGTTCGTTTCAACAATACAGTAGTCAACGTCTCCAATTGAGAAAACACCTTGCTGTCTGAGCTGAATGCAAAGGTCCTCGGTTGTCATCCTTAATTTTCTCATTTGCTTCCTGAGTATTTCCCCGTTTTCAATAACCACAACAGGAACTCCGCAAACCGCGTTTCTAAACCGGCTGTTTTTCATCATAATCACGCTGACAGTTATCTCGCAAGCAACAAGAATAAGTGTCGGAATAATGCCCGATAGCATTGGAGTGTCAGTGTTTTCCATAGGGATTGACGCTATGTCCGCAATCAAAAGAGTAACAACCAGCTCCGAGGGTTGTAAATCGCTGAGCTGTCTTTTTCCCATAAGTCTGACCGCTATAACAACGAAAATATAAAGTATCACCGTTCTGATAATAGTAATTAACATTTGATCACCGTTAATAATATTTGCCAAAACCGCTGAATAATACATAATTTTTAGCCAAAATTATTATTGGTGATATAATGTATAATTCTCTAAAAGAAAATATAAACGAGCTAAAAACAATAAC
>JAFLSL010000044.1 GCA_022510985.1 Ruminococcus sp.
CATAACAGGCATTCCAGCCTCAGGACCGATATCTCCCAAACCAAGTACAGCTGTACCATCTGTAACAACAGCTACAAGATTTTTACGTCTTGTAAGCTCAAAACTTTTTTCATAGTCACGGTTGATTTCCATACAAGGCTCTGCAACTCCCGGAGTGTAGGCAAGAGAAAGATCATCCTTGTTGTTTAAAGGAACTCTTGAAATAACCTCAATTTTTCCGTCCCATTCGTAGTGTTTTTTAAGCGATTCCTGTCTGATATCCATAAAATTACTCCTTATATATTATTTCGATATTATTATACATTTATTTATCTCTTTGTTCAAGTATTAAGAAGAATTATAAAAAATAATATTAATTGACTTTTATCTTTAAAATGATTATAATAGCTTTGCGAGTAGATTGAACAGTCGCGGGATAATTTTGAAAAGAATTTTCCCGAGGAAAGTCCGGGCTCCATAGAGCGATAACAACGGCTAACGGCCGCCGAGGGCAACCTTAGGGATAGTGCAACAGAAAATAACCGCCGATTTATCGGCAAGGATGGAAAGGTGAGGTAAGAGCTCACCGCTGATACGGAGACGTATCTGGCGTGTAAACCCTGTTTGGAGCAACACCGTGGAGGGATATAATGTCTGCTCGGCAATCCCGTGGAGGTGGCGTTGAGCAAGCCGGTAACGACTTGCCAAGATAGATGACTGTTCACGACAGAACCCGGCTTATAGATTTAGTCGCAAAAAAGAAAGCTTTCCGAGTTTGGAAAGCTTTCTTTTTATGTTGTTAATATTTTCTCGGCACATTTAATTCCGTCTACAGCCGCCGATACAATTCCGCCTGCATATCCGGCTCCTTCTCCGCAAGGGTAAAGACCCTTTAGGCTAACAGATTGTAACGTTTCCACATTGCGGGTAATTCTAATAGGGGAAGAGCTTCTTGTTTCTGCTCCTGTTAAAACGGCGTCAGGATTAGCAAAGCCTTTAAGACGCTTATCCATCTCAATAATAGCCTCTCTCATACTATCCGTAATATATTCGGGTAAAAAGCTATCAAGACTTGCAAACTCAAATCCTCTTTTATAACTCGGTTTAATATCGCCTAAAAAAGTTGATTTCCGATTTTTTAAGAAATCCTCAACCCTTTGAACAGGTGCTGAATAATTCCCACCGCCGAATTTAAAAGCATCTTTTTCAATTTTTCTTTGGTATTCAATTCCGGCTAAAGGATGCTCGCTTTGAAAATCTTTTGGTGTTACACTGACTAATAGTGCAGCGTTCGAATTTACTGCGTTTCTTGAAAATTCACTCATTCCGTTTGTGCATACCATATTTTTTTCGCTCGCAGCAGGCACAACTTCACCACCGGGACACATACAAAATGTATAAGCTCCTCGTCCGTTTTTCGTCTGAACATTAAGCTTATAGCTCGCAGAGCCTAAACGTTCGTTACCGGCGAATTCCCCGAATTGACTTTTGTCAATTTTTTTACGTAAATGCTCAATTCTTGCCCCGACAGAAAAAGGCTTTTGCTCCATAATAATATTGCTGTCATAAAGCATTTTAAACGTATCACGAGAGCTATGTCCGATTGCTAAAATAATATTGGTGGTTTCTATAATATTTTCACTGCCATTTTCTTTAACAACAGCACCTGTTATTCGGTTGTTAAGTGTTTTTAACTCAATGAGTTTTGTGTTAAACTTAACCTCACCGCCGAGCTTAATAATTTTCTCTCGGATATTTTTAACTACCAATCTTAAATTATCTGTTCCGATATGTGGTTTTGCATTATATAGGATTTCTTCAGGTGCTCCGTGGTTTACAAATTCAATAAGAACTTTTCTTGCACGAGAATCTTTTGTACCTGTGTTTAGCTTACCATCTGAAAAAGTTCCAGCACCGCCTTCGCCAAACTGAATATTTGACTGTGTATTCAGATTTCCGGTAGCAATGAAACTCTCAATGTCCTTAACTCTGCTGTCGCAATCCTTGCCTTGTTCAATTATAATAGGCTTAGCACCGGTCAAAGCGAGTATAAGTCCCGCAAACATTCCCGCGGGGCCAAATCCAACAACAAGGGGTCTGCTATCAAGCTTTTTAGCATCCGGTATTCTATATTCGTAGGGGGTTGTAATTTTTGCTTTGCCTGATTTTGCTTTTGCAATTACCTTGTTTTCGTTTGTATTAAGATGAACATCTATAGATGCTAAAAAATGAATATCGTTCTTTTTTCTTGCGTCAATTGAACGTCTGAATAGAGAAAATTTTTCTATCTCGTTTTCATTTATTCTAAGCTCCTTTGCAACCTTCTTTTTTATTAAAGCATCGCCGTATTCAATAGGGAGCTTTAAATTGCTTATCCTTATCATAAATCTTCTCCTGCAATAATTCCGCTCGCAAATGCAAAATAAAGATTATATCCGCCGCAATTACCGACAATATCCACACACTCGCCGCATATATAAAGATTTTTTACAATTTTACTTTCCATAGAATTTGCGTCAATTTCGTTTCCGACTACGCCGCCGCATGCAGCTTGTGATTTATTAAAATCGTTATTTTTATCTACAGTGAATTCCCAGTTGTTTATTATATCAGATATTTTATTAATTTCTTTTTCACTAAGGCTTGAATTCTTTCTGGACAAAGGAGCGATACCTGCAATCTTTAATATAGCAATACCGAGTTTCTTTTGAAAAATTCCTGTAAAAAGGTCGTCAAGCGTTCTGTCTTTAAATAGATTTTTGTTTTTGTTGATAATTTCAATAATCGAATTTTTGGTGTAGTGGGGAAGAAGATTAATTCTTAAAGTAGGTTTATTAATACCGGGAAGATACGTACTTAAGTTGAATACACAAATACCCGATAAAGCTTTTTCAGTAAACTGTATCTCGCCGTATTCTTCCTTAACGAGCTTGTCTTCGTTAAAAAGTGATACCTTTCCCTGAACTCTGAGTCCTTTCAGGGTGTTTAAGATATTGTTTTTAACATTTATAGGGGACAGAGCCGGATAAAACCTGTTAACAGAATGTCCGAGTTTTTGAAGAATATTTAGTCCACTGTCGTTGCCTCCGAGTTTCGGTGCTGATAAGGAGCCTGTTGCGATTACAACTTTATTTGCCGAGTATGTTTCAGTATCTGTATTAATATCAAAATTTTTACTATTCTTTTTAATGTTTTGTACTGAAGTATTACATATAATCTCAACATTTAAATTTTCAAGTCTGTATCTTAAAACATCTAAAACAGACGAAGCGTGGTTAGAAATCGGGTAGACTCTGCCTTCGGATTCAGTTTTTGTAAGAAGTCCGTTTTTTGAGAATTCTGAGAGAACTTTTTTAGCAGGCATATTATTAGCAACTACATCATAATATCTTGCAAATGAGCCGTGATAATCTTTTTTTAAAGGTTTTTCATTACAAAGATTACATCTTCCGTTGCCGGTTGAAAGCAGCTTTCGTCCGATTCTGTCTTGTTTTTCAAGAATTACTACACTCTTATCGGGATTTTTTTCTTTTGCTTTAATAGCACACATCATTCCCGATGCACCGCCGCCTATAATAACAATATCCTTGTAAATCATAATTTCACGTCCTAAAAGTATAGGGCGAACAAGTCGCCCTGAAAATCTTAATTAAAAAAATGTCCTATAGCACCGAAAAGTCCCATACTAGCTAAAGCCATAATAATTCCTGCAAGAATTACACCGCCCATACACGCAAGCACGCTCTTTTTAAAATCCATATCTAAAAAGCTAGCCGCTAAGGTCCCTGTCCATGCACCTGTTCCGGGGAGAGGAATTCCAACAAAAAGCAAAAGTGCTACATAAAGTCCTTTGCCTGCTTTATTCTGAAGCTTCGTTCCGCCTTTTTCGCCTTTTTCGTAACAGAAGGTAAAAAACTTACCGATAATTTTTTTGTCTTTGCCCCAAAGAAGAATTTTTCTTGCAAATAAATAGATAAAGGGAACAGGCAGCATATTGCCGATACAACAAATTGTGTAGCAAAGCCAAGGCGGAATTCCCATACCGATTCCTATCGGTAATGCCCCTCTGAGTTCAACAATCGGTACCATTGATATTAAAAATACAATCAAATATTTAAGCATAAAATACTCCGTTTTCTATGATTTTATCATTATTAACTAAAATATTATAAACTATTATCTGAAAATTTTCAACCTTCAAAATTGACTTATAATTAAAAAAATTGTAAAATAATATGGATAAAATAAAGAGGTATAAGAAATGAGTAAGATAATAAAAAAGCATAGTCTGTTTTCTAAGATTATGTTGGTTATAACAGCATTATACATAGGTTTTATATGGTGGCATTCAACTTTGACAGCAGTTGAGTCAACCGTTGAAAGTACAAGTGTTTTGTTATTTGTTCAAAACATTCTGAAGTCAATAGGTCTGAACGCAAATTTAACTGACTATCTTATCAGAAAATCCGCACATTTCTGCGAGTTTGCTTTGCTTGGTTGTCTTTGCCTTTGGACGTCATATCTTCATAATAAGAGAATAATAAAAAATTTTATGCCCTCGGGATTTGTATGTCTTGCGGTAGCAGTAGCGGACGAGCTTATTCAAACCGGTTCATTCGGACGTTCAGCCGAGGTTACAGACGTTGTCCTAGATTTTTTCGGTGCAGTATCCGGAGCGTTGTTATTTATAATCGTAATATCAATAGTTAAGTTAATTAAGCATTAATAGAGGTAATTTTATGAGCGAAAGTATAAAAGGTGCAGAAAGGAATAAGATGGGATACGCTAAAATGTTCCCGCTTATAATGTCAATGTCACTTCCTGCAATATTTTCTATGACGGTTATGGCTCTTTATAACGTTGTAGATAGTATATTTGTAGGTCATTTATCTGACGGAAAAGTTGCACTTGAGGCAACTTCCTACGCTTATCCGCTGCAAATGCTTATGATTAGCTTTGCGGTAGGTACTGCTGTTGGTACAAACTCTTTAATAGCTCGCCGACTCGGTGCAGGCAATCAGAAAGAGGCTGATCTCGCAGCAACTCACGGAATAGTCCTGGCGATTTTTACATGGATACTCTTTGTTTTTATAGGATTATTTGCAGTTCAACCGTTTTTTTCAGCATATGATTGTTCAGAGGCAACCCGTACATACGGAGTTCAATATCTTTCTATAGTCTTAACTCTATCGGGATTTAGTATGATACAGGTAAGTATTGAAAAATCTCTGCAAGCAACGGGTGATATGATTTATCCCATGCTTTTTCAGCTTGCAGGTGCGGTAATTAATATCATCTTTGACCCATTACTTATTTACGGAATCGGACCGTTCCCTGAGCTTAGAGTTATGGGTGCAGCTTTGGCAACGGTATTTGGACAATTTGTAGGAATGGTTTTCTCCTTAATCGTTATCTTTAAGAAGAAAAATAAAGTCAGCGTTAACTTTAAAAACTTTAAACTTAATGGCAAAACAATTAAGGATATTTACGCAGTAGGTTTTCCCTCAATTATTATGCAGAGTATATCATCTGTTATGATAATCTGTATGAATGCTATTTTGTCGGCTTATGAGTCTGCGGTAACCGTTCTCGGTATTTATTTTAAACTTCAAAGTTTTGTATTTATGCCTTGCTTCGGTCTTAACCAGGGCGTACTTCCTATTATGGGCTTTAATTACGGAGCCAAAAACAAAAAGAGACTTTATTCCGCTATGAAATGCGGAATCAGTATCGCTTTGGTTATTATGGCAGTTGGTACGGCATTATTTTTAATAATCCCTGATAAGCTTTTGTCTCTGTTTAATAGTGACACAGGTTTGATAGCAACGGGTGTTCCGGCATTCAGGTCAATTTGTCTTTGCTTTATGCCTGCGGCTGTCGGCATTATCTTCATTACGCTTTTCCAAGCAACAAACAAAGGAATAAAAGCTCTCATAATCTCGTTTACACGCCAGCTTGTTTTTATTCTTCCTGTTGCATTTATTCTTTCACGCTTTTTCGAGCTTGATACAGTATGGCTATCATTCCCAATCGCGGAAATCGGTTCGTTAACACTTGCTGTTATTTTGTTTTTACAGCTGGCAAAAACAGATTTTAAAAAACTTGATAATTAACGGTTAAATAATCCTATCATCTCGCATACAATTTGTTGAGGTGATATTATGGACAATCCCGAAACATTAATTTTTAAAGATGATTGGAAACCCGTTTATAATCCTGTTCACTATGAAAGACCGATTGAAGAGGAAGAATTTAAGCCTAAAAACAAAGAAAAGAAAACCAGGGAAAGCAAACCTTTGCTAATTACAATTCAGCTCATTGTTTGTATATTAGCACTTGTTTCTCTTTATCTTTTAAAAACATTTGGCGGAGATTTATATACCGAAGTTTATAATTGGTATGACAAAAATCTTAACAACGAGATTATAATGTCAGAAACTTTCGAAAGCTTCAGTTTAGACAATCTAATAAATGCGGCTGAAGATAAATAATTTTGTTATTTCAATTTCTTTTCCCGCACTTGCAGTTTTTTCTTTTTTTGTTATAAACACCAATCTTTCAAGATTTTTTTTGTGTCTTGTTTCGATAGTAATTCACGAAACAGGGCATTTATCCGCAATGATGTTTTTGGGGCTTAATCCTAAAGGGATAGAAATAAAAGCATTTGATATAAAAATTATTGAGAACTCAAGGTATAATACAAGCTTTTCTAAAGATATTTTGATAACTTTATCGGGTCCTTTGTTTAATATATTTGCTTTTTTGGCATTTATATCTTTTTCAAAAGACTTTGCATATATAAATTTATTTATAGGTATATTTAATTTGCTACCTGCAACATCTTTAGACGGCGGACAGATTGTATATCTCGTTTTGTCTAAACATCTTTCTACGGATAAATCTGCAAAGATTACTGACATTATCACAATTATAACGGCGTTACCGTTATTTTTCTTTGGTCTTTTGATTCTATTAAATTCAAAATACAATTTTTCTATGTTATTTTTAGGAATATATTTATTTTTAACTTTATTCATCAGAGACGAAAAATATCTCTGACGGGGGAATTATGATTAATAAGGAAGTTCAAAAAATACTGCTAAAAGTTCAAAAACCCGGTCGATATGTCGGCGGTGAGATGAACTCGGTAATAAAAAACAAAGAGGATGTGGATGTAAGGTTTGCGTTCTGTTTTCCTGATACCTATGAAATCGGTATGTCGCACCTCGGAATGAAAATTCTTTACAGTATTTTCAACAAAGTTCCCTACATATGGTGTGAAAGAGTTTTTGCACCTTGGCTTGATATGGAAGAGCTGATGGTTAAAAAGAATATCCCTCTTTTTGCACTTGAGAGCGGAGATGCGATAACCGACTTTGATTTCATTGGATTCACTCTCCAATATGAACTTAGCTTTACAAACGTTTTGAATATGCTTAAACTTGCAAATATTCCTATAAAATCAAAGGATAGAACCGAGCTTAAA
>JAFLSL010000045.1 GCA_022510985.1 Ruminococcus sp.
GTCGGCAATTTTTAAGATATCGTCAACAGATAAATCACCGCTTACGCAAAGCACCATATTATTAAGATTATAGAAAGTATAGTAGCAGTCGTAAAGATACTGTGGGGTTATCTCGGCGATAGATTCTACTGTACCTGCAATGTCAATCTGAACGGGATGATTTTTATACATATTTTTAAGCAGATTGAACATTACAACCCATTCGGCGGAATCGTCATACATACGGATTTCCTGACCGATTATACCCTGCTCTTTTGCAACTGTTTCATCTGTAAAATACGGACGTTGAACAAAATCGAGCAGAATACCAAAGCTTTCGTCAAAATTTTCGGTACAGCTGAAAAGATAGCAGGTTTTGTTGAATGACGTATAGGCGTTTGCGTTGGCACCGGTTTTTGCGTATTTTACGAATGCGTCGCCGTCCTCGCACTCGAACATTTTATGTTCAAGATAATGTGCAATTCCGTCGGGAACCTTTTTCACTTCGCCGCCGTCGAGTGAAAAAGCGTTGTTAACACTTCCGAAATGAGTTCCAAAAATCGCGTACTTTGAATTATAGTCCGGCTTTGGGTAAAGGTAGATTGTAAGTCCCGAGTTGTGTTCTATTTTATAATACATATCGCCCGTGCGGGCGGATTTTATTTCACTAATTTTACTCATCAGATCACCTGCTTTTGAGAACATATATTGTATCGAGCTGAAGTTTTTTTGCCGCCTCTACAATTTCTTCTTTCGTAACGGCATTAACCTTCTGTGCAGCCTCTTCGGGGGTATCGACTGACGCGTCCATTACCTGAGAGCTGTACCAATTTGCAAGACCTGTTACGGTATCAGCAACGCCAAGGGTGCTGTTTACAATTGCAAGCTTTGCGGAATTGATTTCAAAATCGGAAATGTTTCCGTTTTTCATATCCTCGATTTCGGCTAATATTGCGGATTTTGCTGCTTCAATATTTGCGGTTTCAACGCCCGATTCAACTACCATAATGCCCTTTAGCCTATAATAGCGGCTCATACAATAATAGCAAAGGCTCTTTTTCTCGCGTACATTATTAAACAGCTTTGAGGACGCTGTACCGCCGAGAATTACCGACATCAACCTTGTTGCGGTTGATTCGGGTTCAGGCTCGGCACAAGCCGTTCTAAAGCCAATTTCAAGCTTTGACTGTGCAACATCCATATCCTCAACCACATTTTTCTCTTCAAATACAGAATATACAACGTCGGTTGAAAGGTCTACGGGCGTTCTATTTACTTCTTTAAAAGAATTTTCGATAACATTTGCCGGTACACCGGCATCGCTCTCGCCTACAAAGGTGATTTCAAAATGAGCGGTTTTGAGCATATTCTGCCATGCTTTGTAAAGCTCTTCGGGTGCAACTGACTCAATCTGCTCTTTAGTTCCGCACCACTTTATTCCGTAAACCTCGTCGGCACACATAATCTCGGTTAAACGCTGTGAGGCATAGACGCGTTTATCGTTAAAGTCGGAATCTATCATATCGAGAATCTGACGTTTTTCCTGAAGGATATCATTTTCGTCAAATTTTCCGTTTTCAACCTTCGGGTTAAATATAACCTCGCAGAGTAGCTCAGAGAGCTGTTCGCTGATATTTTCGCCGTTGATAGCGTATTTATCGGAAAGTCCGCTTATGTCGATTTTAAGGCACTGCATATCCCCCATTTTTGAAACAGAGCCGTTGACCTCGGCACCGTAAAGAGAACCAAGCTTGCGTGACATTGTAGGCATATCGGGATATTTTTTACAGCAACGGACAAGTACATAACATAAAAGTGCGTTGGCTGAAACGGTTTCCTCGGATAAAGGAAGAAATATATTTGTAAGAAGCTTCATTGTTTTGAAACGGTTATCGGAAATACTGTTAAAAACAACTCCGTCGGCGAGTTCTTTCTGTATTATCGGATTCATATTTTCAACTCCTGAAAGTTTAATTCGCATATATTAGGTAGTATAACACATTTTGGAAGATTATAAAAGTGTTTTATAAAACTATTTACAGATTAAGGGTAGTCTGTTAAAATTAAGCTGAGGTGATTTTAGGTGAATTTGCCGAATGATACAATGATGCTATTATCAGTTGTAAATACAAAGCTTAGAGATTTTTACCCTAGCCTTGACAGTTTGTGTGAGGATTTGGGTGCTGACAGAGATGAAATCGTTGAAAAATTAGGGACGATTGGATATACATATAGTGAGGAATTGAATAGGTTTGTGTAGAAAAAGTCGGGAAGAAAGTTGAATTTTCAGTCAACCTTCTTCCCGACTAAAGTTTATTTTAATTCCGATAATAAACACTTTGCCAATTTTACATTCAAAAGTTTATTTCCTTTTTGAATTACGAAAGATAAATGTTCCTTTGCCTTATCGTAATTACCCAGTTTTATATAAGTTTCACCATATGTTAGGGATGTATCTACTGATTGATTTAAATTATCGGGTTTAAATTCATTTAGCTTCAATAAAACCTCATTATAATTTCCACTTCTATATAAATCATTTACATTTGAAAGATATACATTTGATGAAAAACCTTTTTTAATATGTCTATTTGAAATGTTATTATATATGCTCATCATTTCTGAATAATATTTATTCGCATTATCATAATCATCCATTAAATGACACAAATCACAAAGATTATTATAATAAACAACTTTATTAAGTACAAAAGATTTATCCATATTAAGAGTTAGTAAAATATCGTAAGCCTCTCTAAACTTTCCAATTTCTCTTAAAGCTACACAATAATTTATCACATTTACCTGAGAAATGTTTCTAGGTAATCTTTCATTTAATAATTCTGTTGTTGTAGATAATAAAAGCTCAGGATTTCCGCGATAATTATACTCATACAGGGCATCTACAAGAAGCGAATCGTAAAATGAATTTACATAAACTAGATTAATTAACATTAGCAACAAATCAACAACAAAATAACTCCATATCGGAAGATTTAATAAATAAAAGAAGTATGATAAAGCACCTATTTCAAAAGAAGACATTAATAACCATGTAATAAACGGATGCTTTATGACAAACATATTAATTTTTTTCATAACACTTCACCTTCTTTTTTTACGATTATAACACAAACAATTGATGGTTTCAAATTATATAGATTATATAGAAAAGTTTTTAAAGCTCGTGTTCAAGTCCCGAATCACATAACAAAAAAACAGGACTCCTTTTGGAGTCCTGTTTTTGGTGCGAGTGACGGGACTTGAACCCGTACGTCAAAGACACACGCCCCTCAAACGTGCCTGTCTGCCTATTCCAGCACACTCGCATATGAAATTTTTGACAGCTTTTAGATTATAGCACCACAAAAGTAAAATGTCAATAGGTTTTAATAATTGTTTTAAAATTTTCATAGATTATATAAATCATAAAAAATTTGAGGACAGATATTATTGGATATACTTGGATTTATCGGTGGGTTGAGTTTCTTTTTATTCGGAATAAATGTTATGGAAACGGGACTTAAAAATTTATCGGGAGATAAAATAAGTGACGTGCTTTTAAAAGTTTCGGACAGCTCGGTTAAGGGGATTGTGCTCGGTGCGGGGATAACGGCTTTTTTGCAGAGTTCATCGGCAGTTACGGTCAGCCTGATAGGAATTGTTGAGGCCGGGATTTTAGATTTTTCAAAGTCAACTTCTATTATTATGGGTGCTAATATCGGGACGAGCGTTACGGCTTGGATAATTTCAACCTCTGGGATTGAGAGCGACAGATTTTTAATACATATTTTAAATCCCTCCACCCTCTCACCCGTTATTGGGCTTGTGGGTGTTTTCTTTATAATTCTTTCAAAGAAAATTAGAAATCAGAACACAGGCTATATAATGATAGGTTTCTCGCTTTTGATGTCAGGTATTTCGAGTATGAGTCTAGCTATGGAAAATATCACGGATTTAAACGCATATACAAAACTTATGACTTTGTTTCAAAACCCGTTTTTCGGAATAATTTTCGGCATTGTTTTAACCGCTGTTATTCAAAGCTCATCGGCATCAATAGGGATTTTGCAGAGCATTTCAATTTCATCGGGAATAAGCTGCTCGTCAGCTATACCTATTATATTGGGGCAAAACATCGGAACGTGTATAACCGCTGTAATCGCCTGTGTCGGCAGCTCAAAAGAGGCGAAAAAGATTTGTGTGTTTCATATTTTATTTAATGTAATAGGAAGTGCTGTATGGATGATTGGGTACTTTATAGCAAAGCTTTTTTTGAATTTAGATATGAATATAAGCTCTGTCACAATTTCAATTTTACATACATTGTTTAATCTGAGTTCGGTTATGATACTACTTCCTTTTAAAAGACGGCTTGAAAATATTACGAACACTTTAATAGGTTATGCAAACTCTTTTTAGGTATTTTTCATATTTTTAGGTAAAATTTTATATATGAATTGTACATTGTTTTAAGCCTTACATATATGTTATAATAATGATAACTGTTATAATTCATACAAATTGAAAGGGTGTTGATTAAATGGTAGTAAAGGATATTATAGACATATTAGAGGGCGATATAATCTGCGAGGGTGATCTTAACACAGAGATTAAAACAGCCTGCGGTTCCGATATGATGAGCGATGTACTCGCTTTTGTAAAGGATCAATCAGTTCTTCTCACAGGGCTTGTTAATCCTCAGGTTGTCAGAACAGCCGAGATGATGGATATGGCGTGCATTGTATTCGTAAGGGGTAAGGATCCCGACGAGTCCATTGTTGATCTCGCAAAGAGCAGAGGAATTACACTTTTAAAGACAAAGTACAGAATGTTTACGGCGTGTGGCCTTCTTTATACTAATGGTCTTTCCGGAGGTACAAAGGTATGAGCAACGCTATACATCTTCATTACGATGTATCCGCCGACGATTTTACAAGAGCAGGAGAGGCAAGCGGCTCCGTAAAGAAAAGACTTAAATCGCTCGGATATAACAGCGATGCAATCAGAAGAGTTGCAATTGCTATGTATGAGGCGGAAATCAATATGGTAATCCACGCAAACGGCGGTTACTGTGACGTTGATATTTATCCCGACAAGGTTGAAATCCTTTTAGCTGACAGCGGTCCGGGTATCCCCGATGTTGAAAAGGCTATGCAGGAAGGTTTTTCGACTGCACCTGATAATGTAAGAAACTTGGGTTTCGGAGCAGGCATGGGACTTCCAAACATCAAAAAGTACACAGATGAAATGAAAATTGAAACCACTATAGGCGTGGGCACTAACCTTTATCTTACAGTTAATGTAAACGAATAAAGAGGAGTATCTATGAGCACTTATTTTCACTCCGTTGAGCTGGACGTGGACAAGTGTTGCGGATGCACTAACTGTTTAAAGCGATGCCCTACCGAGGCAATCCGAATATATGACGGCAAAGCACAAATTCTCTCGGAAAGGTGTATCGACTGCGGTGAATGTATCAGAGTTTGTCCGCATCACGCAAAGAGAGCGTACAGTTCAAAGATAGATGATATTAAAAATTTCAAATACAAAGTAGCTATTCCGGCACCGTCGCTGTACGGTCAGTTTAACAATCTTGACAATGTCAACATTGTACTGACAGGCTTAAAGGAAATAGGATTTAACGAAATTTTTGAGGTTTCCAGAGCCGCGGAGCTTGTTTCGGAAGCTACAAGAAAGCTTATAAAAGAAAACAAACTTAATAAACCTGTAATCAGCTCGGCGTGTCCCGCAATCGTCAGGCTTATTAAAATACGCTTTCCCGAGCTTTGCGACAACGTTATGCCGCTTTTGGCTCCGATTGAGGTTGCAGCAAAAATGGCAAGAAAAGAAGCGGTAGAGCGTACGGGACTTAAACCTGATGAAATCGGAATCTTCTTTATAACCCCCTGCCCTGCTAAGGTTACTGAAGTACATACATCAAACAGCGTTAAAAAATCAGAATGTGACGGTGCTATCGGTATTTCGAGAATTTATCCCGAACTTACCAAAGCAATGGATCATCTTTCAAATGTTGAGAATCTTGCACGTTCGGGCTTAATCGGAATCGGATGGGCGACCTCGGGCGGTGAGAGTGCGGGTATGCTCGGAGAAAAATATCTCGCTGCTGACGGAATAGAAAATGCTATACATATCCTCGAAGAGCTTGAGGACGAACATATCAGAGATGTTGACTTTGTTGAGCTTAACGCCTGCTCAGGCGGCTGTGTAGGCGGTGTGCTTACGGTTGAAAATCCATACGTTGCACAGGCTCGTATTCAGAAACTCAGAAAATATCTTCCCGTATCTATGAACCACTTAAACGATGGTGACATTGATGAAATGATGTGGGAAAACGAGCTTAAATTTGACGCTGATATCTTCAGATTGAGCGACGATATTTTCAAGGCGATGGAAATGATGGACAGAATGGAAAACATCTGCAAGGATTTACCGGGACTTGACTGCGGTTCGTGCGGCTCGCCTACATGCAGAGCCATGGCTGAGGATATTGTCAAGGGCAAAGCTAAGGAGACCGACTGTATTCACAAGCTTAAAGAGCAAATTCAGAGAGTATACGACCAGCTAAAAAATACGATTTAAAAGAGGTTTTTATGAACGTTAAGGAACTTATTGAAAAACTAGATTTAAAAGTTTTAGTGGACTCGGGAGATTTGGACAGAGAGGTTGAGGAATGTTACATCGGCGACCTTTTAAGCTGGGTTATGGGCAGAGCACCTGAGGGAGCGGCTTGGCTTACGGTTATGGGAAATATCAACTCTATTGCCGTTGCGACTTTAGCCGACACAAGCTGTATTATTCTTGTTGAAAACGCGACTCTGGATGACGACGCTAAGAAGAAAGCTGAAATGCATGGTGTTACCATACTTTCCAGCGAAGAAAACAGTTACAGGTTGGCGGTAAAAATCAGCGAGTTGATATAATGAAATATTTTTACGATCTTCATATTCACTCGTGCCTTTCACCCTGCGGCGATATGGATATGACGCCTAACAACATTGTCAATATGGCAAAGCTTTTGGGGCTTGATGTTATCGCACTTACCGACCATAACACAACGCTAAATTGCGAGGCGGCGATTGAAGCCGGAAAGGAAATCGGATTGGTCGTTATTCCGGGAATGGAGCTTACCACGAGTGAAGATATTCACGCAGTATGCCTTTTCCCTACACTTGATAAGGCACTCCTGTGGAATGAATATGTAGATAAAAATCGAATTAAAATTAAGAATAAAGCCGAGATTTACGGACGGCAGGTTATTATGAACAGTGCTGACGAGGAAGTCGGAGAAATTGAGGAGCTGCTTTTACCCTCAAGCAACATAAGCATTATGAACGCATATAAAAAGGTAAAAGAGTTCGGCGGAATATGCTACCCCGCTCATATTGACCGTGACAGCCTTTCTATACTTTCCGTGCTCGGTGAAATTGACGAG
>JAFLSL010000046.1 GCA_022510985.1 Ruminococcus sp.
TGCAAAACGGAAGGTCATATTCTGGGTTGATGATGAGAAATCGGTTCCATCAGCAGGGAAGAAAAGGTTTCGTCCGTCAACAGAAGAAGCAGGAAGAAGATACGAGTTATCGGAAATTTCCTTAAATGTATCACCTAAATCGTTTACACGAAGTCCGTTTCCTGCCGTAAGATTTACGTTAGACGCTGTACCGACGCTATTTGCAAGTGCATACCAACAATATGTGGCAGAAATCAAAATAGTCGTCGCAATGAAAAGTGAAACTATAGACAACGCAAGCTTTTTTCTGTTCGGTTTGGAACTGCTGTTAATTCCTGCAATTTTTGCCGTAAGCCTTTCCTTAAATTTGCCCATAATTTCACCTCTTTTCAATCAAAATACTTTTAATGAAATTTCAAATTAACCGTAATAATTTTATCCTCCGAAGCTGAGCTTCAGGCTGAACACACCGTTATTTATAGAACGGCGAGCCTCGGCGTCCTCTCCCTCTATCCAAAGGTTGAGCGTGTATTTATAAACATAATATCCGGTTGTGTCACGTGAGTCGTTTGTGCCTTTTATAAACTGGATATTATTTTTTGTTGCTTCGCTCGCTACCTGAGTACGCTGACCGAAAGTCGGATAATAGCCTAATGTACCGAGTTTGCTTGCGTCAAAGCCCTTGCTGACCTTAAAAACATCAGGGGATGATGCATTGTCTGCATCAGTAAAATCTTCAGCACTAAAAAGACTGCTGTCGTAATATGTATGATATGTTACGCCCTTTTTAATATTGCCCTCTTTGTACAATCCCTCATAGAAGGAGTGGCAATAGGTTTTCTTTGCAAGGTCTGTATTTGTCGGCTTAACGCCTGTGGTAAGTGTCCAGTTAATTTCTCTGTCATCTGTGTTAAGATGAATATCAGGTCTCGGCAACCAAACAACCTTTGTCTGAGCAGCCTCATCCCATGTTTTTCCGCCGTAATTTGTTTCGGAATTTATATTCCCTGATTTTGAAACTCCGTCAACAGGTGCTCCGACAAGCGAAACACGCATTGCTCCTACAATTGCATCGGACGAAAAGGCATTTTCGTTGCCTTCTGCCTGACCGTAAGAGCTTTGGCGGTAAATCTTTTTACCTGTGAGAAGTCTTGCGTTTTCGGGATCAACATTTCCGTTTCCGTCAAGACCGAGTTCAGAGCCTGCCGCAAGGAAGGAATCGGCTGTAAGGTTGATATTCGTGCTTTTCGAACGAAGATAGAAGTCGAGAGAAATATAGTTGTACTGATCGTCATCGTTAGCAATGTCGTTATTAAAGGCTTCTTTAGTTGAAAGCCCGTTAGTCCATATATCCTCGGTGATAACCTTTCTGCCTTCTTTAAGACCGGTTGCAGCCTCAAAGTTCGGAACTACGAACTGCTTACCGTCGCTGGTAACATCCTTAACAAGATCCTTTACATAGCCCGATTCCTCGAACTCAATTTCGGTCTTCCAGCTATCGTTGTTAAGCGGGAAAGAGTCTACCATTTTACCGGTTCCGTCATCAACCTTTTCAGGAACAGCAATTTCTACATTATCCATGGAACCTGCGGTGATTGATGTTGTGTCAGCCGTAGCCTTTTTTTCGTCAACGTACCATGCCCAAATTGCAAGAAAGATAACTACAAGCATAACAAGCAGCAATATTGAATTTTTAGAAATCAGAAGACGCCTGCTACGGCTTGCTTTTTGATCCATCTTAACCTCTGTAATAGTAAATTCCAAGTGTTGATTTTCCGCTCTTTTGATTTTTATTGTGGAAAATCTCTGTTGATGCAATTTCTGCATCGTTTCTGATAAAATCTGCAAAACTGTTTACAACAAGCTTATCAAGTGATTTGAATGTAAGATAAGCACAAGATTTATCAGCTTTTTTCAGTGTATCGGCAACAAGCTCTTTGCAATCGTCGAGATTTGAAGAACTAAATTTCTTGACAACCTCAAGGTGATTGAATTTACCCGAATAAACGGTGAGTTTTTTGTTGTCCTTTACAATATAGATGCAGGCAAGGTTGTTTGTATGAGGCATTTGGAAAACTCCGTCAGCCTCTGAGAGAGAAACAGCCTTCATCGACTGTACACCGAGAGCACCGAGAGTAAAGTCGTAACGGAAAAGTCCGTCGTCGCCCTTTTCAATCTTAAGCTCTTTTTTGAACTTAGCTGCGGTGTCGCTCGCCTTTTTAGCAGCTTTTTTAGCCTCGGCCTGAGCCTTTGCAGTCTGCTTTTTAATCTCTTCCTTTGCCTTTTTATCAGCATCTTTTTGTGCAGCTTTTACGCGGCTGTCTGCATCCTTTTGGATGCGGGCTTTGTCTGTATCGCACTGCTTTTTAACTTTATCAATCGCGGCTTTATGCTCTTTTTTAAGCTTTGCAACCGCTTTATTATGAGTCTCTTCAATTGATGCTTTCTCGCCCTCAAAGAGAGTGTTAAGCTCTGAAACGTGGTTTGAGTGCGAAAGCTTTTCAGCTTCAACGTCTGCCTTGTGGCTCTCTTTTTCGTCTGCAAGCTCTGTTGTGAGGTTTGCAAGGTTTTTGTTGAGAGTATCAATCGTTTCGGACTGTTCGGCAATAGTTTTATCACGCTCGGTGAGGGTTTCGCTAAGCTGCGAAATTTCCTGCTTTGCACTCGCGATTTCGCTCTCAAGCCCTGCGATAGCCTCTTTCTGGCTTGCAATTGTAGCCTCGTGAGCCTCGATAGTAGCCTTTTGAGCAGCGTTTTCAGCCTCAAGGTTTTTAACCTTTTCTTCGAGTTGAGCCTTAATTTTCTCAAGCTCGGCAACATATGCCTCGAGTTCCTCTATACGAGCCTTCTGCTTAGCAACAATATCCTCAAGCTCAGCGATTTTTGCTTTTTGCTCCTCGATAATCTGCTCAAGCTCAGCAATCTTAGCCTCGAGTTCAGCCTTGATTTTCTCAAGCTCGGCAACTTTAGCTTCAAGCTCAACAATCTTAGCCTCGAGGATTTTAATTCTTGCCTCAAGCTCTTCAACCTTAGCCTCAAGCTCGGCAATACGCATCTGAGCTTTGATAAGCTCAGCCTTAACTTTATCAAGCTCGTCACGGAGCTGTTTAATCTGCTCTTCAAGAGCGTGGATAGTACTTTTCAGCGACTCAATAGTCCTGTCACGCTTTTCAATTTCACGTTTTAATGCAGCTATTTCCGCCTTTTGGTCACGGATAATTTTCTCGCGATCGCGGATTTCCTGCAAGCGTATTTTCATTTCTTCCTGACGAATCTTTTCAATCAGGTCGCTTGTTTCGGAATCTTCTCCTTTTTCGCGACGTCTTTTATGCTCCTGGTATCTCTCCTCGAGCATCTTTTTGAGTGCCGGGTTAGTGGAGATTGAGAGCATAAAATGCTGGAAACCAAGTGAGAAGTAAAGACCTTCCTGAACTTCCTTATCCATACTACCCGTAAAATCTCTGCCGACAATTTCAAAACCTGGCTTGCTGTAAGCGTAAAGGTAGTTGAAAAGGTCTAGACAAGCTTTATAGTTAGGGTTTTTTGTCATAAGGTTGGTTCGGTTTATCGGGGGTTTTACTCTTACGGACTTTTTGAGTTGTTGCATCATCTCCGTATTGAGAAAGCTGTTAAGCTTTTCACGAATACGGCGAACTCGGTCAAAGTCCGAAAGTTTTTCGAAATCTTTTATGTTAAGGTCATCCGCCTGAGCGTCCTTAACCTCGTTAGAATACTCAACCTTAAATGTAATATGCTGGTTATTAAGGACAATGTCACGATCCATTTCTACCTTATTAAAGGTATCGGTCGGAGCATCTACCATTTTTCTGTACTTATCTCCAACGAACGCCATAGCGTGTTCGATAAGCGTAATAAGAAAACGGTTTTCGTAGGTTTCAAACGAGTCTTCACGCTCAATAGTGAGAACCTTATTCGGCGTAACCTTGCCGTCTTCGTCGATATTATCAATAAAGTTGGTATGCTGAATTAAATGTTTTACAGAATCCTTGTTGATAATTTTTGCTTTATCGATTCTGTAGACTTCGTTGTTTTCAACAATGAATCGACGCTGTTCGTCGATTGCTTTTTCTATATACGGAAGGGTATCCTCAATCGCAGTAACCCATTCCATATCAATTACCTTTTCGTTGAGCTTACCGGAAAGGACATCCTGTCCTTTATCGTTATCCTCAAGATTGGTATTCAGATAGTTCGCGGTAAAGTCTGTAGCGAGGTGTTTTTGCATATATTTGTAGGAACGATAATACTTATCGAAATTTTCCAAAACCCTTCACCTCTGTTTCGTATAAAAATCAAACTTAATAAACACCTTATGGGACGTCTGAAATATGGACGTCCCTAAAGTCACTGAAGATTACGCAAGCTTCTTAAGCATAAGCAGGTAGCTCTTGCACTCGCCCATGTTTTCTTCGCCGAATAACTCATCCATATATGCTATCAGACCGTCAATTTCATCTCGGATATAAGCGAGGTTAAGTGCCTCAAACTTACGCAATACCTTACGAGCAAGGATATAATCAAGACCATCAATCTCGGTTCCGCCTGTACCAACGTATGCGGGAACATAATCCTTAATCTGCTTCATAATACGGTTACCGAAAGCTACTCTGAAGTGAGCGATTACATAATCGTCAACTAAAGCAAGTTTATTAAGGAGATCATCAGAAATCGGGTTTTCAGCTTTTGCCTGATTAAGAATATCCTCAAAATGATGATAGTTAATAACAACAGGAGGTGTATCGGGAGCCTCAAAAGCAACACCCTTATTATCAATGTTAATAGGCATTGCACGGTCATATACCTTATCTGTAACAGCAAATGTAGAGTCATCGTTGTTGATTGTTCCGCAGTACCACATATTAGGCGGTACAGTGAACTTACCGTTCTTAAGCTGTTTCGGGTCGTTCTTCCAAGTGCTCGGAACTAGGTCAACAATCCACTCTTCTCTGAGCGGCATTTCAAGAATAGAGAGCATTTCTGCAAAGTAATATTCAACACGTGCGATGTTCATCTCGTCGAGAATAACGAGGTAAACGTTTTCGTTATAGTTAGCTTCGTACATAGCACGAAGAAGCTCAGTTTCGTTATATTTCTTTGTAAATTCGTTAAAGTAACCGAACAGCTCGGAACGGTCACGCCAAGAGGGCTGTACAGGAGTGATTACGGAAGGATTGCTTACATACTTACCGAAAGCGTAAGCAAGAGATGTTTTACCTGTACCGGAAATACCCTGAAGGACGATAAGACGGGTTGAAGCAAATGCTGCAACAAAGCGTCGAATCATCGCAATATCATAATAAAGTCCAAGTCTGGAGCAAGCGAATAAGCGGAAACGGTCGCAGAACTCGGGAAGTGTAATGTCGTTGTCATAAACGGGCGGCTGATAATCTGCCCAATCCTCGTCAAGCTGAGTAAGCTTTAAGAAACGTACCTCGCCTTCGCCGCCTTCTTCACCTTCGCCGTTGAGGGTTTCAAGCTCTTCACCTGTAAGCTCGGAAATCTCATTCGGGTTAAGACCAATCTGGCTGACTTTCATAGAGAGGATTTTGTCTTTTTCGAGGTTAAGTCTCATTACCTCGCGGTTAAGAGCCTGAACCTCCTGCACGAGGGAGCCTGTGTCCTTGCGTGCACGTCTTGCAGAAAAGAATTTCTTTAAGGAAACAACTATCAGGAATACCAAAAGTGCCAAAACCGCCACTAAAAGAACGATAGCGATAATTGCAACTACCCACGCAAGTCCGCCGAGGGTTGTGGTATATCGGGTTATAATGCTTATGTATTCAGGAATATTGAAGGCATTTCCGATGCCTATGAACACTCCTGTGATTGCTCCCCATAAGGAGCCGAAAAACTGTCCTAAAAATTGGAACAAAAATTTAAATACAACATCCATAGGATTATCTCCTTAAAAAAATCTTTCACCGTTGACTAAGGGCTTTCTGACCTCGGTCCTCTTTTATACAGCTCTTTTCATTTAGGCGTTTTTCGCCACACTTTGAGTTATATAGCCACGGTATGAAGTTAATATCGTTTGTTTTCAGCGAATTTTTTTACATTAACGACGTGGTCGCCGTTACTTCAAAATTCAGACTGATTTAACATAAATTTTACTCGGTTTCTTCGGATTTTTCGGAAGATTCGTTCTCTTCGACTTTCTCGTCCTCGTCCGACTTTTCCTCGGTTTTCTCTTCCTCGGATTTGCCTTCTTCCAAACCATTTTCGGTTTCAGGAGAAGACGCCTGCTGAGCGGCAAGATACTCTGCGATTGCCTTTGCTTTCTGCTCCTCGGTAAGCCCGGAGCTTGAGATAGCCTCCTGAGCCTGAATCAATGCTTTTTCCTTATTATAAGCTATCAGATTAATTACAACACGGACAGCCTGATAAAGGAAGAACAGTATCATCGGGAGTAAAACGCAGAGGAAGAATCCGGTAGGGGTTTGCAGGTAACTCATTACATAGCCAAAGCCTGCAATTTTTGTTCCCGTGTAGCGGGCAACAAAATCAATATCAATAAACGTTTTAAATACAACGTTTCCGTTTGGATCCTGGTCGTATGTAGGGTTATTGTCACCCTTAGTATAATATACGCCGTCTTTTTCTTTATAAATTCTATGGGTAACGTACTCCTCAACGCCGTCACCGTTAATATCCTGTTTAAAGGTAACAATATCGCCGACCTCAAAGTCATTCTTAACGCTATGATCGACAATGTCGCAAAGGAGGAGATCTCCCTCGTTAAAGCTGTCGGGTGCGTCGCCGTGCATAGAATTTGTAACTACGGATATAGGTGCTTTACCAAGAACGGATGGAACGCCTCCTTCACCCTGTGCAGTTAATACAATAGTAAGGACTAATACGGAAACTATCAGTATAGCCACTACCAAAATATCAACCGCAATATTCAAGATTTTACTCAAGGTTTTCTTCATTCGTTAGTGCTCCATTTCCTGTTTGTTATCCTATACCCTTTAAAGGTTTTTGATTTAAGTGTTTTGGCTTTGTCGACTTTATCACTAAGAATTAGCGACAAAGCCTGTCACTTAAAATAAAGCTTTTGTTCCTGCTGACTGAACATTAGCCTTTTTAGACCCCGAGCCGAGCACTCGGCTCGGGGTAAAAGTTTAAATTAAACTAAAATAATTAGAGAGTTCAATTAAATAATCTACTCTAATCAAGGAGTTGCTGTGAACTCGTATGTGCACTTAACAGCTGTAGTGTTAGCCTTCTCAGATGTACATCTCGGGTTGTAACCATCAGCAAAGCCGATAACTTTGATAGCTGTACCGCCGCTTTCCTTAGTTGATGCTGTGATTTTTGCAATCTCCATGTTAGCCATCTTTGTTAAATCCTGTGAACCGGATGTAGTAATGCTTGT
>JAFLSL010000047.1 GCA_022510985.1 Ruminococcus sp.
TCCTACCTCGTCGATTTTTTTGTAGCTGGTGTAAAACATATCATCATTCCCTTCGACATCATTTTACCAAAAGTTGACAAAATTGTCAACACAAAGCAAATTATGTCATTATTTGTCACATTGCGACTTTATAAAGAATTTTTCCATTTTTCAAGGGGTGATTTATTGTTAAACTATATTTTCGCGGGGATTATAATACTCTCCTTAATCTGTGCTGTATTTACAGGCAATGGTATCGTACTCTCGCAGGCAGTTGTTGACGGAGCGGCTGAAAGCATAAATCTGCTCATAACAATGGCGGGTATGCTCGCACTTTGGTCGGGAATAATGGAAATTGCGTCAAGAGGTGGATTCACAAAGTTATTCAGCCGTATACTCTCGCCCGTTTTAAGGCATCTGTTTAAAAACATAGATAGTGACAGCAAGGTTTTGAACCTTATCAGTATGAACGTCAGTGCAAATCTTCTTGGCTTGGGCAACGCTGCAACGCCGCTCGGACTTGGTGCAATGAAGGAGTTTAAAAGATTAAACGGCGGAGATGACCGTGCATCGGACGATATGATAGTTTTTGTCGTTATGAATACGGCTTCTATTCAGATTATGCCCACAATGGTGGGAACTCTAAGACAAAGCTACGGCAGCACACAACCATTTGCTATCTTACCCTGCGTATGGATAAGCTCGGCTTGTGCACTTGCCGTAGGGCTTACGCTTGCAAAAATATTAAAGACAAAATGAGGTGAGCTTATCGAGCTTTTTATGCCGACATTTATCGCGGTTGTTGTTGGGTTCGGGCTTTTTAAAAAAGTCCCGATTTTTGACACATTTCTTATTGGAGCACAAGACGGATTTAAAATGCTTTACTCCCTGGCTCCGACATTGGTAGGGCTTATTGTCGCGGTAAATATGCTCAAAGCGAGCGGTGCAACAGATTTGTTATGCGACGCAATCACACCGCTTGCAAACGCCCTGGGGTTTCCTAAAGAAATAGTTCCTATGGTACTTCTTCGTCCGATTTCGGGCGGTGGCTCAACCGCACTTTTAACGGGAATTTACAAGGACTTCGGACCCGACAGCTTTGCGGGAATGGTCGCATCGGTACTTGCCGGCTCGACCGAAACTACGTTTTACGCTATTGCGGTTTACTTCGGAAGTGTCGGAATAAAAAAAATCCGCCACACCCTGATTTCGGCTCTGGCGGCGGATTTCACCGCCGCAGTTATGGCGGTGTTAACAGTTAAATTAATACTGTTTTAATCTATTCTATTTTTTGACAACAACCTTGCATTTTAACTTCAGCCCGTTTGTTTTTACAACAACATTCGCTTTGCCAACAGCAATTCCCTTAACCTTGCCGCCGGTGTTTACACGTACAATTTTTTTATTGTTTGATGTAAATGTCGCTTTTCCGACCTTGCCCGTAATTTTAAGCTTAAAGGTTTTTCCTCGCTTTATCTTCAGCGTAGTCTTATTAAGCTTAGGATTTTTCACGGTAACGGTAAAGGTCTTTTTGACTCCGTTGTTCGTAACGGTAATTTTAGTTTTTCCGGCTTTAAGGGCAACGACCTTGCCCGAGCTGTTTACGGTTGCGATTTTTTTATTTTCAGAGGTGTAGGTAGTTTTACCCGAGGGGTTTTTGATGCTCGCTTTAATCTTAGTGTTATCCTTTACATAAAGCGTTGCCGAGCTTTTTTCGAGCGATATCACAGTTGTATAAATATCTTCAAAGATAAATTCGTTTGCCCTTGCGTAAGTTTCGGCAGACGATTTTTTTGCTCCGCAAACCTTAAAGTTTATGTACGAATAATCCACACCGTCCTCATAATAGTAGCCAAAAGCACCTCTGTTAATAAATTTTACAGTCGGGGGTATTGACACTTGTGCAAGGTAATCACAGCTCTCAAAAGCCCATTCGCCGATTTCAACAACAGAACTCGGAATAGTCACACTTTTAATATCTGTTCCGAAAAAGGAAAGTCTGCCGATGTATTTTACGGGGTAGCTGTTAATATTGCTCGGGATAGACGGGGTTCTTGATGTACCAAAGTAAGAAATAACTTCCGCCTCACCGATTGAATTGATAAAAAAGTCCATACCGTCAGCAGTTTGTGCCGAGGCTCCCGTATCAAGGCTATAGAAATCTACACCTTGTTTTAAAGAGTATTCCTGTGCGGGTGAGTTTTCATATCCGAGAATTCTGAAATCAGAGCGTTTATAGTCATAGTATTTATTATTCTCGCTGTCAAGCTCGTAGTAAAAGCCGAATGCACAGTAGCCGATTTCTTCAACATTTTCGGGGATAACAGCATAAGACATATCCCAACAATTCTCAAACGCACTGTCTCCTATAGTTTTCAGACTGCTTGGAAACCTTATTGAAGAATTTAAGCTTTCACAATCGTAAAACGCCGTATCGCCTATGCTTTCAAGTGAATTGCCGAGGTTAACAGTTTCAAGATTTTTGCAGTATGCAAATGCACTTTCAGAGATGTATTTAACTGTATCCGGAAGTACTAAGCTTTTAAGAGTGCTTTTCTTAAAGGCGTTTTCTCCGATACCTGTTACGGCATAGCCGTCCAAAGCATCAGGAACGCTCAGAGCGGTCTCAGTGCCATTGTACGACAAAATTTCGGCAGTACCGTCAAAAATACTGTACTCAAAATCTCCGCTTTCCTTAGCAAAAACGTCTAACGGAGATATCGCAAAAACACTTAAAAGCATAACAAAGGAGAGAACAATGCTAAAAAACTTTTTCATTTCATTTTCTCTCCTTTCGTTTTTACATATTAATCTGTATCGAGTTTTAAAACAGCCATAAACGCCTCCTGCGGAACCTCTACGGTACCTAGCTGACGCATACGCTTTTTACCTTCTTTTTGCTTTTCGAGGAGCTTTTTCTTACGGCTTATATCACCGCCGTAACATTTTGCAAGCACGTCTTTTCGCATCGCTTTAACAGTTTCGCGAGCAATAATTTTTCCGCCGATACAAGCCTGAATCGGAACTTCAAAAAGCTGGCGTGGGATTTTCTCCTTTAGCTTTTCAGCCATTTTACGTGCTCTGCCGTATGCCTTGTCCTTATGGATGATAAAGCTTAAAGCGTCAACAATCTCGCCGTTCAACATAATATCAAGCTTGACAAGCTGGCTTGGAACGTACTCGGCAAGCTCATAGTCGAAGGACGCATAGCCTCTTGTTCTCGATTTCAAAGTATCGAAAAAGTCATATATAATTTCCGCGAGCGGAAGCTGATAATGGATATCAACTCGGTCGGAATCGATATAGTCCATACCGATAAATACTCCGCGTCTGTCCTGACA
Organism: Ruminococcus sp.; assembly: GCA_022510985.1. GTDB lineage: Bacteria > Bacillota > Clostridia > Oscillospirales > Acutalibacteraceae > Ruminococcoides. The sequence continues at coordinate 3,321 of JAFLSL010000047.1, forward strand.
AAGCTCCATAATATTTCCGACATAATCCGCAGGCGAATAAATATGTGCATCCGTCATCGGCTCCTCGGCGGATTCGATGAGTGCAGGGTCGGGATAGTTTGTCGGGTTATCAATATTTTCAACCGTGCCGTCAGTTTTTGTTATTTTATAAATTACGCTCGGTGCGGTGGTAATAAGGTCAAGATTATACTCGCGTTCCAATCGTTCCTGAATAATCTCCATATGAAGAAGTCCAAGAAATCCGCAACGATAACCGAAACCGAGAGCGACTGAGGTTTCAGGCTCAAAGGTCAGCGAGGCGTCATTAAGCTTGAGCTTATCCAAAGCGTCCTTTAAATCGCCGTAGCGTGCACCGTCTACGGGATAAATTCCGCAGAACACCATAGATTGTGCCTCTCTGTACCCCGGAAGAGGTTCGTCCGCGGGATTATCAACGAGGGTTATTGTATCTCCGACCTGTGCGTCCGAGAGCGATTTAATTGAGGCGGCGATATATCCAACCTCACCCGCATAAAGTGCGTCAGTCGGCTCCATTGAGGTTGCGTGCATAAGTCCGCACTCTACAACATTAAACTTTGAACCTGTAGCCATAAGCTTAAACTCATCGCCCGGGTGAATCTGTCCTTCTTTTAAGCGGACATAGATTATAACGCCTTTGTATGAATCATAATAGCTGTCGAAAATAAGTCCTCTGAGCGGTGCGTTTATATCACCTGTCGGAGCCGGAATATCGGTAACTATTTTTTCCAAAACGTCGTGAATATTAATTCCCTGTTTTGCGGAAATTCTCGGAGCATCCTCGGCAGGGATACCGATTACGTCCTCAATCTCATTTATAACTCTGTCGGGGTCGGCAGAGGGCAAATCTATTTTGTTGACAACGGGAACAATCTCAAGTCCGCCGTCAACTGCAAGGTAAGTATTAGCAAGGGTTTGAGCCTCTATTCCCTGTGACGCGTCAACAATAAGCACTGCACCTTCGCACGCAGCGAGCGAGCGGCTTACTTCGTAGTTAAAGTCGACGTGACCGGGAGTATCAATAAGATTAAGAAGATACTCATTTCCGTCGTCAGCCTTATAGACGGTAGTTACGGCACGGGCTTTAATCGTTATTCCACGTTCACGCTCAAGCTCCATATCATCGAGAATCTGAGCCTCCATATCACGAACCGCAACGCTTTTTGTAAGCTCTAAGATACGGTCGGCAAGAGTGCTTTTTCCATGGTCGATATGAGCAATTATAGAAAAATTACGAATTTTATCCTGTTCAAATTTCAATCTTATCACCTGTTAGTTATTATAACATAGCATTTCAGTATTGCCAACTGTTTTTTGCTGATAATAAATCCCAAAACAAATCGGAAAGATAGGCTTTTATCAATCTATCTTTCCGAAAATATTTTTATTTAGGTATTAGCTATCTGCGGCGTATGCTTATACGGAATACAGAACGCAACCGTAACCGCGTGGTCGCCGACTCTTTCAAGGTTAGTTAAAAGTTCAATGAATACAGTACCCGCCTCAGCAGTACACTCGCCTTTTGTAAGACGTCTTATATGATTTTGGCGGAAAAGCTCGCAGTACTCGTCAATCTGATCCTCTGCCTTCATAACCGCCTCGGTCAAGTTCGGATCCTTGCTTTGGTTAGAGAACATATAGAAACTGTCCTCTAAAATCTGCTGAACAATTTCGCAGAGAGTTTTCAGTTCCTTCATAGCCTCGTCGGAGAGGACCGCCTCGCCGCTTATAATTTTTGACGCAGCCTCACATATGTTTTCACTTCTGTCTCCGATACGCTCCAAATCCTGAATCGCGTTGTACATAGCACCCATAACCTTTCGGTCATAGTCCATAATATCAAGGCCGTTAATTTTAACGATATATTTAGTAATGCTGTGGGTAAGCTTATCTACTACCTTTTCGTTTTCCTCAACCTTGGAAATCGCCTTGGAACTCTTATTAAGTACCGCATCGAGCGAAAGCTCAAAGCTGTCGCGGGCAAGCTGTGCAAGTCGAGCACATTCCTTTTCTGTCTGTTGAACTGCAACAGGAGGTGTGGTAAGAATACGGGAATCGAGATATACGGTAATTCCATCCTCGTCCTCATCCTTATCGGGCATAATAAGCTTAGTAAGCCTTATAAGAAGTCCCGAAACCGGAATGAGCATAAGCGTTCTGACAATATTAAACACAATATGAACGCCTGAAATCTGACCGGGAACATTATTCGGAAGAAGGTGGGTAAATATATTATTTACAGAGAACGGAGTTGCCTCAAGTCCCATTGTAACTCCCATAAGTATAATCGCACCGATAAAACACATCAGGAAGTTAAACAACGCCGCCTGCTTAGACTGACGGTTAGCACCGGCGGAACTTAAGAACACAGGCATACACGCACCGACATTCATTCCGTAGATGATATATATACAGTCCTCAAGCTTTATTGCTCCGCTTAAACCGAGTGCCATAAGGATTCCGACCGTTGCCGATGAGCTTTGCATAATTGCCGTTATAATAATACCAATTAAAAATCCGAGAATCGGCGAGGAAATTGTCCTTATAGTATCTAAAAAAATCGGCGAGCTTTTAAGACCGTCAAAGCTTTCGCTCATAAAGGTCATACCCATAAAGAGAATACCGAAACCGGCGGCAATCTGACCGTAATAGCGATAGTTGTTCTTCTTAACAAAAATAATAACCGCCACGCCTATAAAGGTAAATATAGGAACGATATCTTTAATGTTAATTGAAAGTAAAAGCGAGGTTGCGGTAGTACCGATTTTTGAACCGAAAAGAATTCCGACCGACTGACCGAGATTCATAAGTCCTGCGTTCACAAAACCGATTACCATTGCATCAGTTGCCGCTGAACTTTGAATAACTGCCGTTACGAGTACGCCGACAAGCATAGCGAGAAATCTATTGCTTGTGATTTTTTCCAGAAGCGTTCTCAGCTTTGAGCCTGCTGCAAGTTCCAAGCCTTCTCCCATAAACTTCATACCGTACAAGAAAAGTCCGAGGCCGCCTAAAACGCCTATTACATCATAAACTGACATAATGTCCTCCTGAAATGCAAATACCTGATTTTCTTTTAAGGTGTGCCGTTTTTTACACAAAATGTAAAAAAGTGCTAAGTTTCACCATTTTCAATAATAATATACTTTTTTGCAAATTTTATTCTTTTTCAGAATAATAAAAAATATTTATGGTGCATTGCCATTCTCAGATTTTGGAAGTTTCGGATCAACATATACAGTGCGGTTGTTTACGAAAATTACCATTCCCGGCTTTGCCCCGTTCGGTTTTGAAACATTTTTTACAAGAGTATAGTCAACGGGCACGTTTGAGCTGTCCTTTGCCTTGCTGTGATATGCGGCAATCTCGGCTGCCTCAATAACCGCGGTTTCACTGATTTCCCTGCCGTCCGTCACAACAATAGTATGCGAGCCGGGAATATCCTTAGTATGAAGCCACACATCACGCTTGTTTGCGGTTTTCATCGTGAGGATATCGTTTTGCTTATTATTTCTACCCACAAGCACCTTAAAACCATCGCTCGTTTTATATTCAAACGGAGAAAGATTCGGCTGTTTTCTGTTTGCGGTCTTATTCTTTTTAATATATCCCTGCTCCATAAATTCAAGACGTACCTGCGAAAGCTCTTTTTCGCTTGTTATTCTTGAAAGAATATCCTTTAAGGATTCAAGATAAACAAGCTCGTCTTCGCCCTTTTTTATCTGAACGGTTAAGATTTGTTCAGCGGTTTTCGCCTTATTATAGTCCTTATAGTATTTTTGTGCATTTTGAGCAGGAGATACGGCGGGATTTAGCTTTATTTCAATCGGAGCGTTGTTTTCTTCATAAAAATATACCTTTCTGCGCTTTTAGCGCCTATAATTTATACTTCCGTTACTATAACTTCCACATCATCATTCAGAAGCGCATATAACACGCCTGTGTCAACAGCCCCCTGATGCTGTCCATTGTAAGTAAC
>JAFLSL010000048.1:0-4926 GCA_022510985.1 Ruminococcus sp.
ACAAACCGATATATAGCAAAAACGGTTTAAAAATTTATTTCACAGGCTTTGATGACGGAATTTTCTCAAAAGAGCTTAAATTCAGGATTGAGAACGATTCAAGCAAATCTGTTACCGTTTCTGTAGATGAGATGTCAATTGAGGGAGTTTCAATTGATGGTTATCTATACGCTAAGGTCGGCAAGAACAAGAAAAAGAGCGACAGTATTCGTTTAAGCACCTCGGATCTTAGCGATAATGATATAGATTCAGACAAAATAAAGAAAGTTGATATTACATTCAGTATCTACAGAGATAACTTCCTCAACGAAGAAAACCCATCCTGCACTATCAATATCAAATAAAAAGAATATTAATAAATCGGGCAGAAGCCTTACCTTCTATGGGTATTGCTTTCTGCCCGATATTTCTGTTATATCTTTACCTTCATTAATAATCCCAGCTCGGCACATATTTTTCGTCCGCAGAGCTTAGCTCCTGAACAAAGCCGTCCAAACCTAACTCGAAAAGATGGTTCTTGACCTTTTCGTATTCACGCTTTGTGATTTTTCTATTTAATTTACTGTGATTTTTCGCTTTGTGCATTGGAATATACTGCCCCATAAGGCTTACCGGAGTGTCCGGAAAATTTTCCTTTATTATATCGAGAACACCTATGCTGTTTTTTGTATGATTCGGAAGTACAAGCTGTCGGATAATCACGCCTTTTTTCATAATTCCGTCGTCGTCAAATTCATTTTTACCGACCTGATTAATCATTTCACCGATTGCCGAGGTCGCAATCTGAACGTAATCAGGTGCTTTAGAGTATTCAACCGCAAGCTCATTATCACTGTATTTAAAGTCGGGAAGATAAATGTCAACATATCCGTTTAAGTCTTTAATTGTTTGTGTGTTTTCATAACCGCCGCAGTTGAAAACAATTGGAATGTTCGGCTTATAAATTTCGAGAGATTTTTTTATGGAATTAATATACGGAGTAGGGGAAACGAGATTAATGTTGTGAACTTCCATATCCTCAAGTCTTTTAAACTCGTCAGCGAGATTTTCTGCGGTAATTATTCTGCCGCAATTCTCTGCGGATATTTTGTGGTTTTGGCAAAACAAACACCGGAGCGTGCAACCGCTGAAAAATATTGCTCCGCTGCCTTTGGTTCCGCTTATGCAAGGCTCTTCCCACATATGCGGAGAAACTCGTGCTGTTTTCGGAAGTGTTCCCAAAGAACAAAAACCTTTGCCAGATGTTTCACCCCGTTTTGCACCGCATTTTCTCGGACATAAATTACAACTCATATCATCACCGAGAAGATTATATCACACAGATTTTGTTTTTAAAAGAGTGTTTAATGCAGAGCTTTTAAAAACTATCATCAATATGCACAAAAAACGACCGTAAATTTCGTTATCACGTCAATAAAATAATTCCCTAAAAGAATATTGAAAGACAATGAATTTGATATGATAATAATTACAAATGCAATGTTTTTGCAATATTTAGGAGTTGATTTTATGAAATTGCGAAGAATAGTTTCGTTGCTGCTGACTTTGCTTATGGTTTGCACAATGGCGGTTGTTTCCGCTAACGCTGCAGATACAGACAAAACGTCAACAGGTGCGTACTATAACCAGGCTGAAGCGTCCGGACGCGGTTATTTGGATTCGGCTTATTCAGGAACCGACCTCGGCTCTACTTATACTCCTTCGGCTACGACCTGGAAGGTATGGTCTCCTGCGGCTAGCAAGATTCAGCTAAAGCTATATAAAACAGGTACTGACCGTGAAAACGGTGCGGGCGTAATCGGAGTTTATGACCTTGCAAAGGGAACAAGTTCCGTATGGTCGCTTACCTTATCAGGCGATTATAAGAATGTATATTATACATATCTTGTAACTGCTAAAAATGTTAACGGTACTGTTGAAACAACAGAAACACAGGACGTTTACTCAAAGGCAGTCGGTGCTAACGGCGACCGCTCAATGGTAGTTGACCTCGACAGCACAGACCCCGAGGGCTGGAGCGACGATAAGCACGTAACCTTTAAAACTAAGACAGAGGCTGCTGTTTGGGAGCTTCACGTTCGTGACTTCTCTGCGGATCCGGATTCAGGTGTAAGCACAAAGAATCAGGGTAACTACCTTGCGTTTACCGAAGGCGGTACAACCTACAAAAAGCAGGGCTCTTTAAAGACCTGTATGGATTATCTTGTTGAGAACAATATCAACACAGTTCAGATTTTGCCTATTGCTGACTTTGACGGCGTTGACGAAATCTATGGTGCGTCAGCGAATGACCGTAACTGGGGTTACAACCCGAAGAACTTTAACGTTCCCGACGGTTCCTATTCATCAAACGCATACGACGGTAATGTTCGTATCACCGAAGTTAAGCAGATGATTCAGGCTCTTCACGATAGAGGAATCTCCGTTGTAATGGACGTTGTATACAACCATACCGCAGGTGCAGACGGCTCTTGCTTTACAAAAACAGTTCCCGGTTACTACTACAGAATGACAAGTAATGTTGCATATGCAGATGGTTCAGGACAGGGTAATGAGCTTGCATCCGATAAGAAAATGGGTAGAAACTTTATTATTCAGTCTCTTGCATACTGGGCTGAAGAATATCATATTGACGGTTTCCGTTTCGACCTTATGGGATGTATCGATATTACAACTCTTAATCAGGCACGTGCACGTCTTAACCAGATTGACAAGAACATCCTTATGTACGGTGAGCCTTGGTCGGGCGGTTCTTCCTCAAACCCCGAAGCTCCGAACGAAAGCAATACTACAAGACTTAGTTCAGGTGTAGGTGTATTCTCAGGTACATTCAGAACTGCCGCTACTCGTGTTAATACTACTAAGGCCGCTGCACAGGGCTGGGTAGGCGGAACAGATTCCGGCTACGATGGTGCAGGTACAAACGTAGTTGTTAACGGTATTAAGGGTAACATCCACGACCCCAACGATAACACAAAGACAGTTAACCTTATCGACTGCCACGATGACCTTACCGTTTGGGATAAAATCGTCGGTGCATACACCACATCAGGTGAGGGTAAAAACTCAAAGACATCTGCTGCTAATGTTAACAGCACAGCGTCTAACTATTTAGGTTCGCTAAAGATTGCAGGTGCTCTTACTTTAACCTCTCAGGGTATTTCATTTGCTAACGCGGGTACAGAGTTTGCCCGTACAAAGAACGGTCAGGCTAACTCCTACAACTCTCCTGACTCAATCAATATGCTTGATTGGAAACGTGCTCAGACCTATTCTGAGACTGTTGCGTATTTCAAAGGACTTCGTCAGATTAACGAGGTTTATTCTCCGTTTAACGATGACGGAACAACCTCTAAGAATACAATGAGCTTTAAAAACTCAACAGGTACATTTATCGCATATACAATTAACAATAATACAGCTAACAGAGCAAGCGAGTGGGGAACAGTTGCAGTTCTTATGAACAGTGGATCTTCTGCTGCTACCGCAAACCTCGGCTCATCAGGCTGGGAAATTGTTGCTAACGAAAAGCAGGCAGGCGTTAAGAGCTTAGGCACAGTTTCAAGTTCAAGCTATACTGTACCTGCTAAGTCAGTTGCTATTCTTGTACAGAGTTCTTCCTATAAGGACTTCAGCGACAAATTTAAATACGGAACACTCACAACAAACCACCACGTTAACGGACAGGTTACAACCGTTAAATCTACATACAGAATCGGTACAAAGTACCGTGCTTTAAAGGATGCTGATCTTTTAAAGAGCTACAATGTTACAAAGACTGAGGGTACTCCTTCAGGTACATTCACAGCTGACACAACTGTAGATTACTACTATGAGTCAAACGGAAAAACAACCGGTACTCTTACAGTTAAGTACATTAACCAGAGTGGTGCAACTCTTACTCCTGATATGACCTATACTATGGAAGCAGGCGAAAAGTACTCCATTCCTGTATGTGCTATTCAGAGCTATCAGCTCGATACCGACAAGTATCCTTCAGGCACAGTAGGTACATTTGACGGAAACTCAAAGACTATCACATTCACCTATAAGCCTCTTGCATCTCAGAAGATTACAGTTCATTACCGCAAGACTAACAGCTGGACTACAGTTCGTTGCTATGCTTATACCGATAACGGTGATGAGCCTCTCGGAGCATGGTCAAGTGCTGCACGTATGACGCTCGATTCTTCATTAGGTTCAAACTGGTACACAGTAACAATTCCTGTAGCATCCTGCCGAGTAATGTTCCATAACGGTCAGGGCGGTCAGGAGCCCGGAGCTAACGAGCCGGGTTACTCCGTTGCAGGCGAATGTTTCATTGACAATAAGATAGTAACTTATGATTCAACTGTTATTACCTCATATATTAATGTTGCAACAGGTCAAAAACTTAAAGCTGATTTAACTGAAACCGGAACAAAGAAGAATACAGACCAGTACACAACTAAGGGTGACGATACTTTAGGTACATTAGTTGAGCCTCCTGCTAACGCTTCAGGTTTCTGTCAGCCGGGTGTTACAAACGTTGTATATCTTTACAGCACAGGTACTCCTGTTGAAACAACCACTGCTCCGATACCAACAACAACCTCACCTATACCATCAACCTCAACAGAGGCTACAACTACTATTCCTCCGGTAACAGGCGAAAGCTATATTCTCGGAGATACAAACTGCGATAAGAGCGTTAACATTCTTGACGTAACCTATGTTCAGCAGTTTATCGTTAACCTCACCTTCTTTGATAGCAACAGCTACAGAAACGGTGATGTTGACGGAAACGGTATTGTAAATATTAAGGATGCATCTTATATTCAGAGATGGGTTGCTAAGATTACAGTTCCTTATCCAATCGGACAAGAAGTGACGGAGACATCTCCTGCTCAGACTACGCCGACAACACAGGCTCAGACTACAACTCCT
>JAFLSL010000048.1:5026-7184 GCA_022510985.1 Ruminococcus sp.
ACAGAACCTCAATACACAGAGCCGCCTTTCCCGGATTATCCGGACCCAACTCCTGATTATGCCACAGTTCTCTTTACAAACAACAAGGGTTGGCAGGGAACAATCTACTGTTATTATTGGTTTGACGGTGACGCTCCTGAGTGGCCCGGAGAGCCTATGAGTGAAGTAGGAATGAACGATTATGGCGAACCGCAGTATAGCATAGAAATTCCGCTGGGTGTAAATGTAATCTTTACTAACGGCGAATCTCAGACTGCTGACGCTGTATTTAGTGGTCAAACAGGATTCTATCCGACTGATGATATGAATGATCAAGGTCATTATATTGCAGGTTCTTGGTAATAATCCAATCAATTAAATCCATACGGACAGTCTTTAAAAGACTGTCCGTTTTTTTAATTCTAATATGAAAAAATATTTCAAGTTTTTTAATTCTTCTGAGAAAAAATAAATGTAATTTAATTTTCTAAACGAGAAAATAACAACTTTTTAACCCATTTAGTTAAATTCTGAATAAATATTACAAGGCTCTAATAATTCTCATACAAGTTTACCAAATTTAGGTTACAGTTTTCAAAAATGTATTGACTTTACGGGCAATTTAAGGTATCATTTTCATTGGATGAAATTGTGGTGTATTATTTGAATTACCACAACAACTTGTGCTTTTTAACAAATTTGTAACTTTTATTAATATTTTGGAAGGTATGTTACATTATATTAAAAGCATAAGCTATCAGTAATGAGTTTTACACGTTTGCTTATAAGCAATTTTGGAAATTGGAGTGTGTGCCACGTTGGAGAAATATGTAATTAACGGCGGCAACGTACTTGATGGAGAGGTTTCCATCAGCGGAGCAAAGAATGCGGCAGTTGCTATTATTCCCGCGGTTATTCTTTGTGACGAACCTTGTCGTATTGAAAATATACCAAATATCAGCGATGTTTCCCTTATCGGAAGAATCCTTCAGGAAATGGGTGCTGAAGTAAAAAGAATAGATAAGAGCACTTTATATATCAATCCTACAAAGATTAATTCCTGCTCTGCAACTTCTGATTTAGTTCGTGGAATGCGTGCATCCTACTATCTTCTCGGTGCGTTGCTCGGAAGATGTCATCAGGCTAAGGTGTGCTTGCCGGGTGGATGTAATTTCGGTGCAAGACCGATTGATCTTCATCTTAAAGGTTTTGCCGCTTTAGGTGCTCGCCACGAACTGGTTAACGGTGCTATTATTGATGTTAAATCGGACGGAAAACTTCAGGGTAATCATATTTACCTTGATTTTGCGTCTGTCGGTGCAACAATCAATATTATGCTCGCAGCTGTAAAGGCTGAGGGTCAGACCGTTATCGAAAATGCCGCTAAAGAACCGCATATCGTTGATCTTGCGAACTTTTTGAATTCAATGGGTGCACAGATTCGCGGTGCCGGTACAGATACAATAAAAATCCGCGGAGTAGATTTCCTCCACGGTGTAACATATTCTATTATCCCCGATCAGATTGAGGCAGGAACATATATGTGTGCTGCTGCTGCAACACGCGGACGCGTGCTTGTTAATAATGTAACACCCAAGCATCTTGAATCAATCACTGCTAAGCTTCGTGAAATCGGTTGTGAGATAAAGGAATTTGACGAGGCGGTTTTAGTAGACGCAACAGTTCGTCCGCTTAATCGTTGCAATATCAAAACAATGCCTCATCCGGGATTTCCGACTGACTGCCAGCCGCAGTTTGCAACCTTACTTTGTACCGTAGACGGTACAAGTATCATCAACGAGAGCGTATGGGATAACCGTTATCAGTACGTTTCCGAGCTTACCCTTATGGGTGCCCACATTTCTGTTGAAGGCAGACTTGCAATTATCGAAGGCGGCTCAAAGCTCACCGCAGCCCCTGTAAAGGCTACGGACCTTCGTGCAGGTGCGGCTATGGTTATCGCGGGACTCTGTGCTGACGGAGTAACTGAGATAAGTTCAATCCAGTATATCGAGCGTGGATATGAGAATATTATCGAAAAGCTCAACGCTTTAGGAGCTGACATTAAAAAGGTTTACTATGACCATACAACTGACAGTTCCCTGAGAGCTTAATAAAACAAAATAAAAGCTGTATCCTTATCGGATATAGCTTTTTTTAGTTTTCCTCGTCAGACGTG
>JAFLSL010000049.1 GCA_022510985.1 Ruminococcus sp.
TCAATCCTTGTTTATAATATCGGCAACTCTCTTAGCCTGAGCCTTTACGTTCTCAGGTGCAGGACCGCCGAACGCTGTACGCTGTGAAACGCAGTATTCGAGAGAAATTGCGTTGTAAACGTCATCATTAAACACGTCGCAAACCTTTTTGTACTCTTCAAGCGGAAGGCTCGCTAAATCGGTGCCGAGTTCAATGCAACGTGCAACCAGTTCGCCTGTAGCCTTATAAGCATCTCTGAAGGGAACGCCGTTTTTAGTCAGCCAGTCGGCAACGTCGGTAGCGTTAATGAATCCGCCTGCAGCAGCTTTACGCATATTTTCGGGAATAACCTTCATTGTATCGAGCATCGGTGTAAAAGCGGTCAAGCACATTTTAACGGTATCAACCGCGTCAAAAATTGCTTCCTTATCTTCCTGCATATCCTTGTTATACGCAAGGGCAATTCCCTTCATAACCGTCAAAAGCGTCATAGTGTCGCCGAAAACTCGTCCGCTCTTTCCGCGTACAAGCTCCGCGATATCGGGGTTCTTTTTCTGCGGCATAATCGACGAGCCTGTCGAGAAAGCGTCGTCAAGCTCAACGAATTTGAACTCCCAGCTGCACCACATTATAATCTCCTCGGAAAAACGGCTTAGGTGAACCATAATGATTGAAAGAGCCGAAGCGAATTCAATGCAGTAATCACGGTCGGAAACTCCGTCTAGGGAATTGTTTGTAATGCTGTCAAAGCCTAAAAGCTCTTTGGTGATTGTGCGGTCAATCGGGTAGGTTGTACCCGCTAAGGCACAGGAGCCGAGCGGCATTTCGTTCATTCTTTTGTAGCAGTCGTCAAGTCTGCCGATATCTCGAAGCAGCATCTCCGCATACGCTAAAAGATGATGACCGAATGTAATCGGTTGGGCACGCTGAAGATGGGTATATCCGGGCATAACTGTGTCGCTGTATTTTTCTGCTTTTTCAGCGATAACGCCGACAAGCTCCTTGAGCTGAGCACGGATATTTTTAAGTTCTTTTCTGAGATAGAGCTTGTTGTCTAAAGCGACTTGATCGTTACGACTTCTCGAGGTGTGAAGTCTTTTGCCGTCGTCTCCGATACGTTTTGTAAGCTCACCCTCAACGAAGGTGTGAATATCCTCCGCATCCATATCAATCTTAAGCGATCCGTTTTCTATGTCACTTAAAATTGCTTTTAGACCGTCTATAATATGCTCTGCCTGCGACATTTCGATAATACCGCATTTTCCGAGCATAGTTGCGTGGGCAATACTTCCCTCAATATCCTCGCGATACATACGGCTGTCAAAGGGGATTGAGCTGTTAAAATCGTTTGTTGTTTTGGAAAGCTCTTTCTTAAAGCGTCCTTTCCATAACTGCATAAAATCACCTCACCAAAGTGGTAAACAATATCCTTGTACTAAACATTAATAAAAAATAGACAGTCTTTTCGGAATATTTTGCATTGTGCTTTGTTCCGTATCCTCGCAAGGCGTCAGCCTTGTTGCGGTACAGTTCGCGTACAACACAAAATCTTCTCAAAAATACAATCCACTTTTTATCAATGTTTAGTATTAAAATCACTTAATGGGACAGAGTTATCCTCTGCCCCGATAAGCTTTATTGATAAATTAACTTATTTAATAAGACCCTTTTTAGCTCTAACCTTAATCGGAAGTCCGAAGAGATTGATGAAGCCTGCGGAATCGTTCTGGTCGTAAACCTCGTCTTCGTCGAAGGTTGCGATTTCCTCGTCATAGAGTGAGTACGGACTTGTAACGCCTGCGTCAATGATGTTGCCCTTGTAAAGCTTGAGCTTAACGTCGCCGGTTACATATTCCTGAGTGCTGTCAACGAAAGCGGAGAGAGCCTCTCTTAAAGGTGTGTACCATTTTCCGTCGTAAACAAGCTCTGCAAACTTAATAGCGAGAACAGATTTGTAGTGCTGAGTGTCTTTGTCGAGGCAGATTTCCTCGAGCTTATTGTGAGCGGCATAAAGGATAGTACCGCCGGGAGTTTCATAAACGCCTCTTGCCTTCATACCTACAAGACGGTTTTCTACAATGTCGGTAATACCGATACCGTTCTTTCCGCCGATTTCGTTGAGTTTCTGAATAATGCTCACACCGTCCATCTCAACGCCGTTTACGCTCTTAGCCTCACCCTTCTCAAAGTGAATGGTTACGTATTCCGGCTCATCGGGAGCCTGAAGCGGAGATACTCCCAGCTCTAAGAAACCTTCCTTTTCATACATCGGTTCGTTAGCGGGATCCTCAAGGTCAAGTCCTTCGTGGCTTAAATGCCAAAGGTTCTTGTCCTTTGAGTAGTTAGTTTCTCTGTTTATCTTCAGAGGGATTTTCTTCTCCTCTGCATAAGCGATTTCTTCCTCACGGCTCTTGAATTCCCATGTTCTCCAGGGAGCGATAATCTTCATATCGGGAGCGTAAGCCTTAATAGCAAGCTCAAAACGAACCTGATCGTTGCCCTTGCCTGTGCAGCCGTGGCAGATTGCGTCAGCACCCTCTGCCTTTGCGATTTCAACTAATCTTTTAGCGATAATCGGACGTGCGAATGAAGTGCCGAGCAAATATTTACCCTCGTAAACTGCACCTGCCTTGATTGTGGGATATACATATTCCTCAACAAATTCCTTGTTAAGGTCCTCAATATAGAGTTTTGAGGCACCTGTTGCGATAGCTTTTTCCTCTAAACCCTCGAGTTCGTCAGCCTGACCGACGTTACCCGATACCGCGATAACCTCGCAGTTGTCGTAATTGTCCTTTAACCAAGGAATAATAATAGATGTGTCAAGTCCGCCTGAATAAGCGAGAACTACTTTTTTAATCTTTTTGTCTGCCATAATATTTACCTCCGAAAAAGTTTTTTCGTTACTCTTAACATTATACTCGTAATATGCAAAAAATCAAGGCTTTTTGTATAAATATTCAAAATTTATGGAAATTACATAAAATATGAGATAAATCACCTGATATTCCGATATTTATTAATAAAAACATAGTGATATCTTTGTAAAAAACAGAATTTATCGCAGAGGGCAAATTGATAAAATGTATAAAGTCAACGAATGTTATGTATAATTATACAATATATTGAATATTATTCATTTATGTGCTACAATAATTGCATACCAATTCATTTTTGACCATATATTAAAGTGAAAGGATTTGATATTATGTCAGAATTTAAAGAGATTTCTGTTAGCGAAATTAATAATAATCCGTTTGATTTAATTGGAAAAGACTGGGCACTCGTTACCGCGAAAAACGGTGACGGCTGCAATACAATGACCGCGTCCTGGGGCGGGGTAGGAATAATGTGGAACAAGCCCGTTGCCTTTACTTTTATCCGTCCGCAGAGATTTACCTATGGTCTTATTGAAAACGAGGAGTATTTTACCCTCAGCTTTTACAAAGAGGAATACAGAGATGTGCTTCGTTTTTGCGGAAGTAAAAGCGGACGTGATTATGATAAGGCTAAGGAATGTAATATTACCCCCGTGTATGACGAAAAAGCTCCGTATTTTGCGGAGGCTGAGCTGGTTTTAGTCTGCAAAAAGCTTTACGCTCAGGATTTAGATGAGCAGAGTGTTATCGCCAAGGGCGAGGTGCTCAAAAACTATAGCGACAACGATTACCATAGAATGTATATAAGCGAGATTGTCAAGGTGCTTATACCAAACACTAAATAAAAATATAACAATCTTATCGGGTTGATTTGCCTAATACTTCGTTGTCGTCATTGCAAGGCGTCCTTCGTTCGTCTTGTACAAATCACCCTCGATAATCTATGTTTACTTTCAATTAGTGTTTAGTATAAAAAATAAGAGGTGTAAATAATGAAGTTTAAAAAAGCCGTTTGTGTGTTTTTGGCATTGGCGTCAATTGCTTCGGCTTTTGCGGGCTGTACCGCCGAAAACGCGGAGATATACGATATAAAGTCCGTAAAAGTCAGCAGTGCAAAGCGTTCGGAAATCGAAAAAAATGTTAACGAAACCTTAGAGTACAACGAGTTTTGCGGCAGTGCGGCAATTTCTATGAATGAGGCTGAGGTATATAACAAGGCATACGGCTATGCCGACGCAATAAAAGAAAAAAAGCTAAGCACAAAATCCTGCTACCAGATTAATGTTTTGACAAAAACCTTTACGGGAATTGCTATCCTTATGCTTGAAAAAAGCGGCAAAATAAAGCTCAGCGATACGCTGAATAAGTATTTTACCTCACACGGAAATCACAGATACATTTCTAAAATAAAAATCAGCGACCTTCTTACGAATAAGATAAGTCTCGGTTCATATTACGATGAGATCGTTTCAAATCAAGAGGAATATTTAAATTACTATAAATTTCTTGATTCAGACGATCCGGACAAATACGGTGTTCAAATCAGCAATATGATTATTAACCACATTTTTAATCACGGTGTGGATGAAAAATCTGATTCAACGATGTCGAATTACTACGTTCTCGGAAAGATTGTCACCTTATCCTCGGGGACAAGCTACAGAGAATATATTCAGAACAACATCTTTAAGCCGCTCGGTATGAAAGATTCGGGATTCGTATCCTCAAAATACAACTTCAGCGGACTTAATATGGACAATAAGGTCTGGCACCGTCAGGGCGAGCGTCCCGAATATTCAAGCTACGGATTTATGTATGCGGCACTCGGAATTGTTTCGAGCAGCAGGGATATGGCTAAATTTTACATAGGGCTTTTAAACGGAAAAATCGGCGATATTGATGTTGTAAAAGAGTTAAGGCTTGCACCGTCAAGAGAATACTTAGGATTTGAAATCGACGGCAACAATGCCTATTGCACGGGCAGAACGGCGTTGCATTGTGCGTATGTTCATATTAATATGGGCAATATGGAGGCTGTAACGCTACTTTCTAACTGTGTCGGAAAATCCGATATTAACGAAATGGGCAACGAGCTTTACGAGATTATAAGCTCAAAAATAAACGGAATAATTCTCTCCGATATCAAAAACAGTTGACGTTTTGCTAAAAGAGTGGTAAAATCATAAGACTGCATAAAAAACTATAGGGTTAGGAGTGGTCAGATGAACAATTTCTCAATGTTTATCCCCATTATTGCAGGTGCAGTGGCACTTTGCTTTGCGGTTTATTTCGCCCTGTTTATTCGTAAGCAGGATTCGGGAACCGAAAAAATGAAGAAAATCTCCCTCGCAATTTCAAAGGGAGCGAGAGCGTTTTTGTTTGCAGAATATAAGATACTTGTTATATTTGCAGCGGTACTTTTCGTTGTAATCGGTTTTGTTATCGATTGGAGCACCGCGGGCTGCTTTATTCTCGGAGCGTTGTTCTCAACTCTAGCAGGTTATTTCGGAATGACTGTTGCCACTATGGCGAATGTCCGCACTGCTAATGCAGCAAGAGAGAGCGGTATGAACAAGGCTCTTAAGGTCGCTTTTCGAGGCGGAGCGGTTATGGGACTTTCCGTAGTCGGCTTAGGCGTGGTAGGTCTCGGAATTGTTTTTGTAGTTCTTAATAATGTATTTAACCTCGCTGATAATGCAGAGATGCTGAGAGTGTTCACAGGCTTTAGCCTTGGTGCTTCCTCAATTGCACTTTTTGCACGCGTTGGCGGCGGTATTTACACAAAGGCGGCTGACGTTGGTGCTGACCTCGTCGGTAAGGTTGAGGCAGGAATCCCCGAGGATGACCCGAGAAACCCAGCTACAATTGCCGATAACGTTGGCGATAACGTTGGCGACGTTGCAGGAATGGGTGCGGACCTTTTTGAGAGTTATGTCGGCTCAATCGTTTCCGCTGTTACCTTAGCTTTTGCGGCATTTACGGGTGCTGAAAATAAAATGAATGCGGCACTTTTCCCGCTTCTTCTTTGCACAATCGGAATTTTAGGTTCGGTTATCTCCGTGTTCTTTGTACGCGGTAAGGAAAATTCCGACCCACAGAAAGCATTAAATATAGGCGAATACTTAGCTACCGCCCTCGTAATTGTAGGCGGAGCGGCACTTAGCTATTATATGTTCGGCAGTCTTAATCCGTTTTGGTGTGTGCTTGCAGGACTTGTTGTAGGTACTGCAATCGGAAAGCTGACGGAAATGTATACTTCAGACCGTTTCCGTTCGGTTAAGAGCATTTCCGAAAGCTCAAGAACAGGCTCGGCTACGAATATTATCACAGGTCTCGGCGTAGGTATGAAATCCACCGCCGTGCCGATTATATTCATTGTTGTCGGAATACTTGTTTCTTACTATGTAATGTATATTTCATCAGGCAGTGCGTCCGCAGGACTTTACGGAATTGCACTTGCGGCAGTAGGTATGCTCTCAACAACGGGTATGACAATTGCTGTTGACGCGTACGGCCCGATTGCCGACAACGCAGGCGGTGTTGCCGAAATGAGCGAGCTTGATTCAAGTGTAAGAGAAATTACCGACAAGCTCGACAGCGTAGGTAACACAACAGCGGCTATCGGAAAAGGCTTTGCTATCGGCTCAGCAGCTTTAACGGCACTCGCACTTTTTGCATCCTTTGCACAGACAGCGGGAATTGCGGACAGCGGTATGTCGATTTTAAGCCCGAAGGTTGTAGTAGGACTGTTTATCGGCGGTATGCTTCCGTTCCTGTTCTCAGCGTTTACAATGGACAGCGTAGGCCGTGCGGCTAATAAAATGATAGCCGAGGTTCGCCGTCAGTTCAGAGAAAAGCCCGGAATTTTAGAGGGCAAGGAAGAACCCGATTACTCAAAATGCGTTTCAATCTCAACTAACGCGGCACTCAAAGAGATGATTTTACCCGGTGTTATGGCGGTTTTAGCTCCGCTCGCGGTAGGATTTTTGCTCGGCGTTGAAGCACTCGGCGGCTTGCTCGCAGGCTCGCTTATAACAGGCGTAATGCTTGCTATTTTTATGGCAAACAGCGGCGGTGCATGGGATAACGCTAAAAAGTATATCGAAACCACAAGCGACGGAAAGGGTTCCGATGCACACAAAGCGGCGGTAGTCGGCGATACTGTCGGCGACCCGTTCAAGGATACCTCAGGCCCGTCAATAAACATTCTAATCAAGCTTATGACGATAGTATCTCTTGTGTTTGCATTAGCGTTCAAGCTCGTAAACTCAGGAAACGGTTTCTTTAATTTCTAAAATTATTAAGATAATTT
>JAFLSL010000005.1 GCA_022510985.1 Ruminococcus sp.
CAGGAGTTTGTGCAACGGTCTGGGGAACCTCCTGAGCTACAGGCTCTGCTACAGCTGGTTGAGTGTTGTAGTTGAGGGGAGCTCCGCATGCAGTGCAAAATCTTTCGTCATCATTTAGTTTTCTTCCGCAATGTTCGCAAAACATAATTTTAATCTCCTTTTTTAAAAAATCATTATATACGGGCTTTTGTCTTTGTTAAGCCATCTGATAGCCTTCAGCATACTTTCCTCGGGAATTGCCACGCATCCCGCGGTGGGTTCATTGCCGATATGAAGGAAGAATGCTGAGCCCTTGCCGGATATTGCAGGGTCAGAGTTGTATCCTATAAAGACAGCGTAGTTGTAGTAACCCTTGTAGTCGATAAGATGTTCGCCGCCAGGTGTTGCCTCGTTGGGATTTATCTCAATGTGTTGGTTGTAATACTGCGAGTTGACGTCATCTACCCAGTAGCTGTTTTCGGTAACTTTGAAGTAATCGAGCTTTGTTCCGGGATTATCGTTAATTCCGAACCCTGTTCCAAGCGGAAAGTAACCTTTCGGAGTATAGCTTGCGTATTCGCTTGCATTTTCACTTACTCCTTGAGTTCCGACAAAGCCGTCAGCAGTATTGAGGGCATCGCTATAGTCCCACGCACCGTCTTTCTTCTCAAAAAAGCTAAGCCTTGCATTTGTGCCGTTGGATTTTACGACGATAAGCTGTTTCCCTTTTAAATCATCAGAGCTGTAGCCGTTTTCCTTAATAAGTGAGGTGAACTCGGGGTTATCCTCAGGCGTTTTTTTAGTTGTCGGTTCTGTGGGAGCCGTGGTTGGCTTTTCGGTAGCGGGAGTTGTTTTTTTCTGTGTAACTGTTTCTGTTACTAAAGAAGATGTTGAGCTTGTCGACTCGGAAGAAGAGGAAGGTTGATTGCCGATGATAAAAACAACGCTTGCAACAATTGCGGCAAGAACTACGCACACAACAGCAATTATGATATACGGTGTTCGTTTTTTATTTTTACCGTGCTTCAATTTCATCCGGTACTCCTCAGCTAATTACAATATACGGGTTTAAGTCAAAATCAAGGAGTGAAAGAAGCTTTGTCATCTGAGCCGCTGTAATATTAACATCGCCCCAGCTCTTGGTCAGTTCTCGTGTTTTTCCGGAGATAAACATAGCGGAACCTTTGCCGGGTACTCCCTTATCGTATCCGTCGCCGTTATGCTCAATCAAGATGCAAGCATTGTTTTTGCCGGTTTTTCCGAAGTAATTGCTGAGAGGTTCGGCACTGTTCCAGTATGGGGGATTATTTTTTGGTCCGTCACTGAGAGTGTTATAATACTCAGATGTTTCATCGTCTACCCATACGCTGTCAGAATAAATGCGTTTAGTATTAAGGTTAGTATCAAGATATTCGTCGGAAAAAGCAAATCCGATTTTGAATGTGCCCTTAGGTGTTGCATCTTTGCTTTCGCTCGGAGAAGAGGTTATACCGTCTTTGCCGAGATAGGCTGTGCTGATTTCATATTTTACCTTCGGTTCATCGCCGCTCCAGTCTACAAGAGTAAATGATGCTTTTGTTTTGGAGTTTTTCTTTTGCTTTACATAGATAACCTGCTCGGAACCTTTTACGGGCTTGAAGCTTGCAATCTTTTTCAGAGATTTAGCGTTTGATAGCTGATTTATAAATTCTCTTGCAGCGTAATATGTACCTTCTTTGTCAAGCACTTTTTTAGCTTTGTCAGATATAGCGTTTCTGACTGATTTTTTAAAGTTATCTTTTCCTTTGCCGCAGGCAGCTATCGCGATATTGCCGTCGTTTGCGTCAATAACAGCAAACAGACCGTTCTTTCCGCATTCTGACTTTACTTTACTCTCGGCAAATTTTTTGAGACCGCCTTTGACATCGGCTTCAATATCAATTTTGATTGTCAGCTTTTCTTTTTTGCTTTTTTCAGTAAGCTTGTCCTGTAAAAACTGCAACTCATCATCCGAAAGTTCGTTAGAATTATCGGAAACATTAGCATAAGTTTTTTTGTTTGCCTCAGTTTTGTTAGCCGTGGATGCCGGCTCTGCTGTTTCGGACGTTTCGTTAGTCACAGTCTCTGTGGCTGTGGTTTTCGATTGAGCAAAAGAAAACGGAAAACCTTCGGGCAACAAATTGTTTTTCCATATGAAAAAGCCTGACGCTACAATAGCGATAACAGCAACGATTACAATAGAAATTATAATCGGTGTTTTTGATTTTTTCTTCTGAGATTGTATCGGCAGGGGTGCCGTAAATGAGTTGATATCAACCTCGGGAAGCTCGACGACCTCGGGCGGTTGCTTTTCAAGCAAGCTTCCGCACTTGGCACAGAATCTGGAATCGTCGGCGTTTTCGTAGCCACAATTTTTACAAAACATATTTTACCCCTTTTCTTCTGTTTTTTAAAATTTTTGACTTTGACAAATTAATTCTATTACGATTATAAAACTATGTCAATATAATAAAACTAAGAAAGGCTGTTGTTATTTCTTTTTCTTAAGAACCTTTTTTGCGGAATAACTTCCGTAGAAGGTCTTTTTGTCATGCTTTATGTATGCTCTTGCACGCACGTAGTAGGTTTTGTTCTTCTTTAATTTTTTGATTGTAGCTTTAGTTTTCTTTGTTGTTACGAATTTAGTCTTGCTTTTCGCAAACTTTTTAGATGTTGAGTAAGCAATCTGATAGCCGTCTGCGGAGCTGATTTTTTTCAGCTTAATTGTAGCCTTAGTGCCTTTGCGTGTTGCTTTAGTGATTGAAGCCTTTGCAATGCTGGGTTTGTAGTTGAGAATAAAATTATATGCTCCCCCTCTGTTGCTGCGTCCCGTGACAAAGTAGTATGTACCCTTTGAAAAATTAAAAACTTTGGTTACAGGAGGGCTGTCAAATAATCTGAAGCATTCGTTTAAATCAGAATCATAGAATCTGCAATTAGCATATTCTACTCCCTGATATTCAACTGTAACTGTGCCCTTCTTAGGAACGGTGAATTTGAAATAGTCGTAGCTGTCATCGCGACCTAAGTGACCGTAGTATCTTTTGCCCAGTGCAATCTTATTTGCAAGAGACGGGGTGTCATCGTTTGAATTCTGTGTTTCTACAAAAGTCTCTTTTGAAGACTGATAAGATACGATAAGCGAGAACGGCACTTTATCGTAAGAAAACAGCGATCTACCGGTCTGAAGATAATAGGTTCCGCTTTTTAAATAATATGGTTCTATAATATCAGAATTAAAATAAGAATCAAGTTTATCGCCGTTCTGATCATAAAGATACAAACTTATAGCTTTGTCGCTTGTGTAAACAATGTCAACTTTGCCTGATTTGGCGATAGTGAAGCTGTATGTATTTGGGTCTGCTTCATCCCCAGCTGTTCCTGTGTATTTCTTTTCAAATGCGAGAGGAATAATATTATCTCCGAATTTTGCAGGTGCAGCGTTTACGGCAATTCCTGTCGCGAGAGACATAAGTATAGCGAAAGCTAAAATGATTGATAATGTTCGTTTTACAAGGTTTGTGTTTTTCATAATGATTCTCCTTTAAAAATATTTAATCTTGAAAACCTGAATTTTTTGTGTTTTCACTATATAGACGCAGTGAAATTAAATCAGGTTTAATATTTTTGAAATTTTTTAAAAAATTGTTAGGATGAAAAGATTATAAATTTATTCTCTTCTGATAATTACTTGTTATCTGAAAAGAATCCGTACTTTTCCTTAAGATTATAAAGCCCGTAAAAGCCCAGAGTTTTTTGATTGTAATCAAATGCTACCCCTGACATGTCGTCGAGATATCTATCAGGCAGCTTGGAAACAGGAGCGTCGGGAGTATATATATAAATTGTTTTTGCTTTTTCAAGTCCGTATGCAGTTGTATAGATAAATCTATAACCATTTGAAATTTCTTTTGTGTCGGGCTTTTCTTTATATTTGATATCTGTCATTGTCATCGAATATGTGTAGTCGTTTATTTTCTTTACGTTATCAAAATGTCCCGAAAAATCCGAAGCATAAACCGTACCATACGGATACTCAGGAGCGTTTCCACCCATGTTGGAATCGCGAAAAGAGCCCTCGAAGCTTCCGTCAGGGGATATATTGATGTCGGTTCCCCAGGCACCAACTCCGCTGGCAAACGAAAATGGTTTTGAAAAATTACTGAAAAGCTCCTCTCCTAAGCTGACTGTTTCGGTTGGGGGTTCTGTTGCCTTTGTTGTAGTTTCTGTTGGCGGTGCAGTAGTAACAGCGGTAGTCACAGCAGTGGTCGGCTCGGTACTGTTTCTGTTTTTATTATGCTGGGTAATCATAACTCCGCTTGCTGTACCGATAACAACAATGCCTGCTACAACCGAGGCAATTATTTTTGTCGTAATGCCTGTTGCCGCTGTTTTCACGGCTACTGTAGCGGCTGTTGCACCCGTTGCCCCTGCTGCCGCAGCAGTTGCGGCACCTACAGAGTGAATAGAAGTGCTGATTTGTGCGAAAATTTTGGCAGCAGCTGTCTGAGAAAGTGATGATTGCTGAATCTGTCCGACAAAAATTTTGGAGAAAGGAAGCACAGGAAGCCCCGCAACACCATAGAATTTCTGACCGCTTTTTCTTTCTTGCTCTTCAATTTCTGTTTTAATACCTTTTCGTGCAAGGTAGAGTCTTGATTTTACTGTACCCTCGCTGCAATTCATAACTTCGGCGATTTCCTCAACCGAAAGCTGTTCATAGTAGAATAATAATATTGTCTGACGCTGAACTTCGCTTAGATTATAGATTACTTTCATAAGCCTTGCACTGAGGTCTGCGTTGTCGGCATATGCCTCCGGGAGGATAAAATCTGATTCAAGTTCAAGTACTTCTGTGTTTTCGTCATCTTCAATTGATACCGAAATTTTCTTCTTTCTAAGTTGGCTGTAGCATTGATTTTGTGTTATACGCTGAATCCATGTGTTGAACGCGGATACAT
The DNA here is from genome assembly GCA_022510985.1 of Ruminococcus sp. Taxonomy (GTDB): domain Bacteria; phylum Bacillota; class Clostridia; order Oscillospirales; family Acutalibacteraceae; genus Ruminococcoides. The sequence continues at coordinate 4,959 of JAFLSL010000005.1, forward strand.
CTTCAATCTGTGATATGTATTTCCACGCGTTAATAAATGTAAGTTGTAGAACATCTTCTGCATCTGCCTCGTTTTTCATTGTTATGAGGGCTAATGCGTAGATTTTGTTGTAGTATAGCTTGTATAGCTCCTCAAAGCATTTTTCGTTTCCGTTTTTTGCGGCAAAAACGAGCGACTGCTCATATTCACTTATTGCCATATTTTTTCTCTCCTTTCGTAAACCTTTTGTGTTTACGTTATATAGACGAAGAAAATTTAAATCCAGTTTAATAATATTGAAAATTTTTCAATATTATTTTATAATACGTGTAAAATATTGTCAATAAAATGTACATTTAGAAAAATTTCAATTTTTTTTAAAAATATTAAACCTAAATCAAATTTTCTGAGTCTATATTGTGAAAACCTCAATAAGTTTTCAAAATAAATTTAAGGAGAATTATTATGAAAAAAACCATCAAAAAAATTTTAACAGTTATGCTTGCCGCGTTTGTGCTTTTAAGCTCGGCGGTAGTAGGAGCTTCAGCTGAAGTTGTAAGCGAAGAAGGCGGGGAGTACGCAATAATAACCGCCGACGTAGATTTTGAGACATCGGTAGGAAAAATCGTAACATACTTCTTCAGGGTGAAAAGCGACGAGCTGATTACACGCGGAAGAGTCCGCCTTTCCTATACTAACGATGCTCTTGATATAGTAATCGTAAGACATATGAAAGGTATGGAATTAAAGTATACTGCTTTGGAAGATGAAGGAATGGAATTGATAGATTGTGTATTTGAAAGCGATGAAGGTGTCGACGTACAGAGAGGAAATCAGATAATCCAGATTGATTTAAAGATTAAGAGCACTCAAAGCAGAATCGGATATATTTCTTATGAAATGGAATCAGATGGTAGACCGACACGGCTCAAAGAAATTGAGCAAGGCATTATGGGTGCGAGACCGTTGCAGGAGCGTCATCCCGAGACTTTCCCGACTGAAGAAGAAACATCAACCGCAGAAACAGAGTCACAGGAAACAAAGCCTCAGATAACCGAACCCGAAAATACGGAGCCAACAGAAACCGAGCCTTCACAAACGACAAAACCAACAGAAACCGAGCCTTCACAAACGACAAAACCAACAGAAACTCAGCCAACAGTTTCCGCTACCGAAAACCGTGAAGAAACGGTAACTGTACCAACCGCTTCAACTACTGTTTCGTCAGTTTCTAAGGGTGACGATTTCAAATCGGTGGAAAAAGCTATAACCAAAATGAAATCCGAAGAACCGAAGGGAGCAAAGTTCGGCACACTCTGTGCGAAAGCCTCTACAGTTAAAACAAACAAAATAAAACTGAAATGGAACAAAGTCAAGTATGCAAAGAAGTACATAATATACTCGAACATTTGCGGAAAGAAAAACAAGTTTAAAAAAGCCGCAACACTTTCCTCGTCCAAAAAGTCATATACTGCTAAAAAAGCAGCCGGCAAAAAGATTAAGAAGGGCAAATACTATAAGTTTATTGTCGTAGCTGTAGACGACAAGGACAAGGTTACCTCAATTTCTCCGACCATTCACGCTGCTACAAAGGGCGGAAAATACGGAAACCCCAACAAAATTACATCTTCAATTAAAAAGAGTAGCGTAGTTATCAAATCAGGTAAAAAGCTCAAGCTGAAGGCTAAGGCAAAAATCACAACAAAAAAGATGAAATTGAAAAATCACCGCAAGGTAAAATATGAGAGCACAAATAAAACGATTGCTACAGTTAATTCAAAAGGCGTAATCAGCACGAAGAAAAAAGGAACTTGCAATATCTTTATCTATGCTCAGAACGGATTGTATAAGAAAATTAAGCTGAAGGTTAAATAAGGAGGAAATACAAATAAAATCAATAATTTTATATACTGAAATCACCGGCAACTGTCTTAAGACAGTTGTTGGTGATTTCATTTTGTAAAGTTTTTAAAAAATTTACTATCCGTACAATGCTACACCCTATCGAATATAATTGGAGTGTATAGAAGTGACTCGGAATTTATTTTAACAGAGGTGTGTTTTTGCGTACAAGTGAGGAAATATTTGAAAAGTCTTTTCTGTTGTGAAAATATACAAATATATAAGTTGCTTCCAGGTTGATATAAATGTGTAAAATAGTTTTTGAGGGCAGAAAATCTGTCCTCTTTTTGTTTTTACTATTAATACAGAGCAATTTCCGCCTAAATTATTTTAAGCAGGTTAAGGCAGGGGCAGACCCGACGCTACACATCAGCCCGCAGAGTTGAGTGTTTCTGATTATGATGCGATTTGTTGCGAGGTTTAAAACAGCATCACTTGATGGGTTTTATAAATAACTAATATAAAAAAGGTTGCATAGCAAAATGCAATATGGTAAAATATAGTTGCGACATAAAATATTATAAAATTAACGAATAATTGCGTGTACTTTTATTTTGGTAAAAATACAGGCTCAATTTAACATGCAATTATTCGTAGTTAAATATTTTGTGTCGCAGCAGATGAGCTATGTGTTTTTATGCGTGGCTACTTTAGTGGCTACGCATTTTTAATTTTGTGAGGTAAATGTGTAATGTCAATGGCGTTTGGAGAACACTTGCGTGAATTAAGAAAAAGCAACACGAAATATACTCAGGAAGATATGGCTAAAAAGCTCAATATAAGTCGTTCGACATATACATATTATGAAACAGGGAAATCGGAGCCGAGTTTCCATAGTCTTCACAAAATATGTGAGACACTAATGGTTGATTATAACACATTATTCGATTATAATGAATAAAAACCATAGCATAGGGACTCACTTAGGCAATTAAAAATTCGGTCACAATTTTTTCTCTTTGAGGTTATAGTTGATAAAGGAGGTTTTCTTATGAAACATTTGAAATTTTTATCTATCGTTCTTGCGGTGATGATAGCTTTTTCATCATTGACAGTTGTTTTTGCTGTTTCGAATGAAAATGACGTTACAACAGCAGAAGATATTAAGGCTCAGGAACAAGCAAAAATTGAAGAGATACTTCACTCCGGCGGATATTATCCTGAGTTTTGCGTAAAGCTTGGAAAGATTGACGACATTTATGTTTACAAGGCAGGCTCTACAATGTTCACCGAGCTTTATTACAGTAAGATACTCGGAAACTATCTTTTTACCTCACACAGTCAACAGCCCGGTTATGATTTTGGAATTTATATCATCAAGGACGACTGTGCCTACACGCTTGAGAACGCGTTAAAGCAGGACGTTGTTGACGACGATTGTATGGATGAAATTATGCAGTTTATCGGGCTTTCAGGCCCGGGCTGGAATGCGTTAAAGCTTACCGAGGAGAGAAAAGCTTTCCTTGAAATGTTAGGCGAAAAATCCTACGGCGGCGAGTATAGCGTAGACGAGATAGAGAATTTTAAAGAAATCGGAAGCCTTGACAGTAACTCAGGCAAAATCAAGGTCTACAGTAACTATTATAAGGGTGCTTCCTATTACTCTACCTTTAGCGACTGGCTTATAACACAGCCGTATTACAACACAAATAAAGAGTATGGAATTTTTATTGTCTATAGCGAGGATTCAAAAATTTCTGTTTGCAGACTTGAGGACGCTGTAAAATCAGGCTTGATTGATGATGAGGATGTTTTAAACGCAGTCGCATTCACAAACGGCGACATTACCGCACGAAAGCTTAAAGGTAACGAGAAAGCGTATGTGGACTATCTTATCGAAACAGATAAATTTACTACACGCGTTTATGAATACAAGGAGCTTGGAGCTGTTGACGATTATACGCTTGTGCTCGGAAGAACCGACAACGACCCGAGAAATACAGGCTTGCCCACCAAAACTGTCGAGTACGCGGGTATCTACAAAATTGAAAACAGCGAAAGCTTTGGAGAACAGCTTTATCTTATTAAAGACAGCGAGGTTCTCACAATTCCCGATGCCTACGACAAGGGAGTTTGGATTGGCGATATAAAGGACGCTTATTTGGCAAGCGGAGACACTCACTTCACCATAACGAGAACAGGTGGAAATGATACGAATGAGAAAACCGAAAAATTACTGCAGGTTTTGAAAAGCTATATCAAAAGTAAAAGCAATTCAGAAGGAAGATATTTGTCCGCAAGCTTTGGCGAGTATAAAGGCTTTTTGGTTTGCTACGCAGGCTATGAGTTAACTCAGCCTTGGGAGCCGTGGGCAAGAATAGGCAACTATGCGTTTAAGCTGAACACACAGCTTGAAAGCGACGAGCAAATGCTCGGTCTGTATCTTGTAAAGGATAGCGAGGTTCTGAGGCTTGAGGACGCTTATAATAATTCAACCATTAATGATAAAGAGTTGAGTAATATTATTAAGCTTATACTCTCAAAGGATACGTACAAAAATTACTTTTATATTTACGACATAACCGACCTCAAGGTAGGCACCATAGGCGATTATGAAATTCGTTATGAAGGCATTACAAACAGTTACTTTGAATTCGCCGAGAATGTTGTTGAAGTCGGCAAACGCAATATCAAGCTAGGCAAATACGACCTTTATGTGTGCGGATACAGCAACTTTACTCCAAACGGCAATACAAGAGGCTTGTATGTGCTGGATAAAGAAAACAACAAGGTTGATTTGGTCAAAGCGTATGAAAGCTCGTTAATCGGCACTTCTGATGAAGTCATCAATCTGCTTAGAAACAGCGAGTTGAGCGGCAAAGGATATTGGGAAATTTCAAAGGTAGTCGGCTCAGAAAACACAACTCCCACAGAGCCGGTATATATACCGCATGAGCCGAAAATTTTTGTCGAAAAAAGCAAGCTGAAAGCGGGCGAAACCTGTCATGCAGCAGTTATGTGTGCGAAGGCTAAAAGCTGGAAATCCTCAAACAAAAAGGTAGCAACGGTTAAGAATGGTAAGGTTACCGCACTTAAAAAGGGTACAACAACTATCACCGCAACGCTGATAGGAGGCAAAAAACTTAGCCGCAAAATAACGGTAAAGAATAATCCGACAATTAAGATTGGCAAAAAGAAGCTTAATAAGTCCAAAACCTACGAAATAAGTAAGGGTAAAAGCTTAGTTGTAAAAATCAAGGGTACAGCCTCGGCGGTTAAGAATAAATACAAAACCTCAAAGAAAAGTGTCGCTAAGGTAACCTCAAAAGCCGGTGCAAAAACCGTTAAAATTAAAGGCTGCAAAAAAGGCTCTGCAAAAATAACGCTCAATGTTAACGGAGTAGAATTTAAGATTAAGGTTAAAGTAAAATAAAATTATGTCAGCCCTCTCCAAAGGAGGGCTGAATTTTTTGAAAAAATATCTTTAAAACTTTACATCACTTTGCTTTATATGTTAAAATTTACGTAGTTGTTGTTAAATCTTATATGAGGAGGGGTAAAGTTGAGGAGATGGCTCTCAGTTTTTGCAGCGATTATCATTGCAATTTTGTCGACAGCTACCGCATTTTGTGTGGACAGCTTGCTTTTTGCAAAGAATGTTTCCGTTAAGAATAACAGGCTGTTCGATGTTTCACTCGAAGTGAAATCGGAGAAAATTCTATGTGCCGCAACTTTTACCCTTAAATATGATAACTCGGCTGTTTCGTTCAGAAACGCTTCGTCCTCACTCAGCAACTCGCAGGTAAAATTCAGCGATAAAAACGGAACCGTTAAGGTGATTTTCCTTTGTGCAGACGGCGTGAGGGTAAATAAAAAGACGCAGGTCGTTTCAGTGCGGTTTAAGTCGCTTGAAGAGGGTAGCTCAGATATAAAAATTTCAGCCTCGGACTGCGTGGATAATAAAGCTAAAAATTTTAAGTCCCCGAGCGGTGCTGTTTGCAAGGTGAAAGTAAGCGGTACGGCAGGGAAATCAGGCACAGGCGTTTCAGGCAGAAAATCAAAAAGCACGGGCAATCAAAATTCAAAAGGCGATTCTGAAAAGTCCGACAGCAAGAATACAGACGAGGAAAATATTTCCCCGAACGGTGAAGATAAAGGCTTGCTTTCGGCTTTTGATTCAACTTTAAACGGAGAGAGCTCGCCGATTTTTACTGTTGTTTGTATGGCTTTAGCGATTTTGGCAGCGGTGGTTGCAGTTGCGATAATCATAAGAAATGATAAAAACAGAAAAGAAAAAGCAAAGAATAACATAGATGATGACGATTGATAAAGGTGAAACAATGGATGCAAAAACTACGGGCAAATTTATTTGCAGGCTCAGAAAAGAAAAGGATTTAACTCAGGTTATGCTTGCCGAAAAACTTAATATCAGCAACCGTACGGTTTCAAAATGGGAAAACGGTGACGGATTTCCCGATATTACAATTTTGCCCGAGCTGAGCAAAATTCTCGGCGTCAGTGCAGACGAGCTTTTGACAGGCGAAAAAATAAAGCGTGCGGATAAAAAAGATAATGCCCCCGATAATAAACCTGCAACAAATAATCTCGACAATTTCTTCCAGATTACATATGTTGTTGCGTTATTTATCGGAGCGTTTTCGGCATTGCTCGGCGGTGTAACAGAGTTTTATTCGATATGGGCATTTCGGATTTTGTTTTATACGCATTGGGAGATTATGTTTGCAGCTGTCTCGTTGTTTTCACTTGTTGCAAGCGGACTTATATTTTCAGTCGGAGTTACAAGGCTTAAAATTTCATACTCAATTGCTGAGATAAGAGCTAGAGTGATTAAGAAAATCTGGCTGTTGTCGCTGATTTTGTCAATCTTCCCCGTATCGTTTATATTAAGATTAATCGATTGCTTTCTTCCGATGATAAACGTGTGGCTGATTGCGATAGCGTTCGCAGTCATTTTAGCATTAGTTTTTACGCTCGCTTATAAAAAGATTTCGGATTGATTTATACTCGTTTAATTTGGCATTTGGAGTATGTTAATTGAGTTAAAAATAGGAGGCGAGATAATTGGATATTTCAAAAATTGATAAAAATTTGATTGAAAGATTTGATTCAAGCTATACAATAGCAGAATATGTTTTCGGAGTAGAACCTATTGCCGCATCTGCGAAAACACAAAAGAAAATCAGAAAATGGATTGAAAAAAACTATATTGGCGATGAAATTTACCACCAAAATGTAATGCGATATATCGGCAAAGAAGTTAGCGATAAAAGATTTTTAGAATTTATAAAAGCGTGTCACGATCAAATTCAATTAAACGGTACGCGTAAAAAGCAGTTGTTTGATAAATTTTCTGTCGATTTAACCGAAGAAGTCAAAAATGCAATTTGGGAATTACTTGAATATGATGTTTATTGCAGTAATGTTCGTAAAGCCGGAAATGATGCACAAATCAATGTAGGATACACCACAGGTTGTGAACGCACTTTAACTTTAGTAAATGCTTCCGGTATACCGGAAGGAAGAATTGATTGTTTATCTTTTGAAAACGGAGCATTTATTAAGCAGGATGACGAATATATACTGAGTGGCGAAGTAGAGAATTACGAAGAAGATTTATCAACATCGTTTTCTATCCGCTTTACCGATGCAAAAATTGATACACCCTTATTCAGGGCAGATGAGCAGCTTTTTTTAGACACTCCTTGGGATTATCTTGAATCTATTGCCGGTGCAATACTAGATAAATACATTTTATCCGCTGAATATCTAAATGATAGAGAAAAAGAATTACTACCATTAATCGCAGAGATTAGCAAGTTGTCTTATTGGAGGTATATTCCCGACGAATTTAAGTCTGCTGATTTTACACAACTTAAATTTTATATTATCCGATTTGAATATAACGAATTGTTGCCTCTTGTTGAAGTTTTGGAAAAAGAATTTTTTGACGAAAATAAAAAAGAACGAATTATTAAAAAACTAGTTTCAAAACTAAATACTCAAAAATACGAACCTCTTTGGAGAGAAATCTATAATATTCTTGTCAAATCTCAAGAGAACTATAAGTCCAAAGAAACTGTATGTTGCCAAAAAGAGTTGTTAAAAGAAACACGAAGTAATATTCAAAGACTTATGGAGTTTCACGGATATTCGGGGCAATACCCTGACTTTACAAAAAAAGGTTCTACCAGAGGGGTTCATTTAGCAGAGTCTTATGATATGAGCTATTTCGTCGGTGCCAAGAAAAATGTTGTATATCATATTCATTGTATCGAAGAGTATTTTAATGAATATTTTACGATTCAATTTCTATGCGGCACAGAATTATTGAAGAAAAACGAAAACGCAGGAGATATTTATTCCTGCTTGTTCAATGCCGAAGGACGCCGTCTGTTCCAAACAATTTCGTATGAGAGTGACCGTGTTAACTTTGACGGAGAACGTGAAACGGACGATTTAGAGCAGCGAGTACAAATCGCTGTTAAAAAAGCTGAACTCATAAAACTTACAAAGAAAGAACGAGAAGAAATTATGGGTTATGACTTCACTTACTGGAAATTGTTTTTGCTTGTATTTATTGGTATGGGTGGTTTGTTTGGAATTTTTATGACCATAGGGCTTATATTGATTGGAATAGTGCTATGCCTAATATTCGCCATGCCTCAAAAAATCCCATCAATGTTTTTAGAGATACCTTGGTGGTCATTGTTTTTGTTGGCATGGGTGCTTTTCGGAGGAGCTATGGGTGTCATAACAGTATTGGCAAAAAGAAAATAACAAAAAACGGCACCAATGTTGGTGCCGTTAACTATTTGTGCCCATAGAATAATGTCTTTTCTGAAAATTTTAAAATAAAATGAACCTTTTTGCTATTTAAAATCTCTAATATATAGAATGGTCATTCAAAAACATAAAAGGAATGATAATATGAAAAATTTAAAATCTGCATTTAAACCTACTCCCGAGAGATTTTCTTATTCAGTCGAGGAGAGCATAAAGGAAGCTGAATTTAAAGTTTCTAAAAAATCGAAACTCAGCCGCACCTCAAAAATCTTTGCCGTTTCTTTAGCGGCTTTAATTGCGATACCGTGCGGAGCGTTTGCTGTAACGAAAATTTCTTCAATGGTAACTAAACAGGTCGGTAAATACGGAGTGGAGCTGAACGTTGACAAGACTTCAGAAAAAAATTCTCCTAAATATGTTAAGCTAAAGGTCGATGTTCCAAAAGGTTTTAAGACCTATGTTGAGGACATGAAGTACCAAAAAGTTCCCGAAAGTGCGGACGGATATTTTTCGTTATGGCTTATGCGTCCGAGCAAGGGGAATTTGGGAGAGATTTTAACAGATGTCGAATCCTATAAGGAAATTGAAATAAACGGTCACACAGCTATTGTGATAAATGACACAGAAAATCCCGTTAACAATGGATCGATGAGAATGGCGGTTTATTTTGAAAATGTTGACATTGTTCTTGAAGCTTTTGTCGGCTCCGATATTACGGAAAAAGAAGCTCTGAATTTTCTTAAAAATATTCAGGTTATAAAGGGAACAAAGAGTGAGCATACAGAATATGAAACGCTCGGAGCTGAAAACCACCTCGGAGAAGATAAAGAAGAAATAACGTACAGTATAAACACAGAGTATGTTGTTAAAAAGCAGAATGAAAAGATTAATTTAGTCGACGATTATTACACCGTGTCTCTCAGCAATGCCAGAGTTTTGGATAACGTAAAAGAGCTTGACAGAAAAAGTTTCTACTTTTGGAACGATGATGTCAGCGATTATATAAATTCCGACGGTACGCTCAAGCCCAGAACACGTGAAAAATGGAAGTGGGGCGACGGATTGAACACAAAGGATGAGAAAGTAAACTCCTCAACAGTTTCGCAGAAATTTGTGCTTGTCGATGTTACCTATACAAACAATACCGACGAAGAAACTGAAACGGGGTTAAACATTTCTTTGAGAGCTATGCAGAACAATAACGGAAAATTAAGTACACATAGCTTTTATGAATTTGACCCGAACGCCGATGATGGACGTTATCAGTACAGAAAAGGGCATATATGCAAACCCGGAAAAGATGATTTTTATTACTTTACTCTTAAACCGAATGA
>JAFLSL010000050.1 GCA_022510985.1 Ruminococcus sp.
TTGTTCTTGTATTATTATTCTGCAAAAGAATTATAAACGGTAAATTGATTTTCCTCTACCTTATTATCTACTCCGTATCAAGATTTTTTATTGAATTTTTTAGAGGCGACATTTATCGCGGAATTCTTTTCGGACTTTCGACCAGTCAATGGATTTCAATTTTGCTTATTATTACAAGCGTTATAATTCTAATTAAGAAATATATAAAATCTAAAAAGGTGATACTATGAAAAAATGTGATTACTGCGGAAAAGAAATTTCATATATGGAGCAGTACTGCGATGAAGACTGTCATCGCAACGCTCTTAAATATTATGAACTTCAGGAAAAATATTCCAAAGTATTTTCAATTATAAACATAATATGCGTGTTTGCAATTCCCGTCGGTCTGTTTATTTTCTCGTTCAGAAGTGATATCGGCTTTACAATGATGTCTTTTGCCCTCGCGATTTTAGGATTGACGATTATGCTTTTACCTTTTCCAGTGGAAAATATGATAAGCTCGATGAAAATAAAAAAAGCGATGAAGGTAACGAGGATTATCGGAGCAGTTCTTCTTTTACTCGGAATAATACTTATTGCAGTTGATTTTATAATTTTTTTAAAATAAATGAATAATAAGCCTCTTTTAGTCAACAATAAAGTTGATGAAGGAGGCTTTAAGTGTGATAAATCACACTAAATCCTAACTTATATTGCCTGCTCAGTTTGCCGCAAGCGGCAACGAGCAATGGCTAAATTTCCATACACGCCTTATCCGCCCACGATAAGGTTGTGGGAATTTTCAAAATTATATTTGTGGGCAGAAAGGCTATGGAAATTGATATTATGATAGATAAAATTGCTTTAATCTTATCAATTATCGGCGGTCTTAACTGGGGATTAGTCGGCATATTCCAATTTGACTTAGTTGCATTTATTTGCGGAGGTCAAACAGGAATTATCAGCCGTATCATTTATATCCTCGTTGGTCTTGCCGCAATATGGTGTATCTCTCTCCTATTCAGAGATAATGAGATTGTTGAGGATACATCGGTAAATTCACACGCATAAAATTTTTAAAAAAAAATTTCGGTCGGGCAAAACTACCCGACCGATTTTTTAACTTAAATTATTTGCTAGCTAAAACGATATCCTTTGTATCTCTTGCGATAACGAGTTCTTCGTTAGTTGCAACGAGTTCTACGCGGATTTTAGAATTATCGCTTGAGAGCTTGCCCTCGTTTCCGTGGATACAAGCCTCGTTAGCCTCATCGTCAATTTCAACACCAAGACATTTAAGGTATTCACACACAGATTTTCTTAGGCTCGGCTGATTTTCGCCGAGACCTGCGGTAAATACGATACCGTCGCATCCGCCGAGAGCTACATAATAAGAGCCGATATACTTAGCAATCTGATAATAAAGCATTGAGTGAGCAAGCTTTGCACGCTCGTTGCCATCAGCCTCGGCTGCAGTAATATCGCGGTCGTCGCTTGAAACGCCCGAAATTCCGAGAAGTCCGGACTTTTTATTAAGAATAGTGTCAACCTCAGATGCGGAGAGATTCTCCTTTTCCTGAATAAATGTTACTACGGAAGGATCGAGAGAACCTGAGCGTGTTCCCATCATAAATCCGTCAAGCGGAGTAAGGCCCATTGTAGTATCTATAACCTTGCCGCCGTCAATTGCTGTTATTGAACTGCCGTTACCAATATGGCAAGTAATAAGCTTTAAGTCTTTTATATCCTTACCCATACGTTTAGCCATCTCTGTGCTTACAAAACGGTGAGATGTGCCGTGGAAACCATATCGGCGGACGCCGTGCTTTTCGTAATACTCATAAGGTACAGCGTACATATACGCTTTTTCGGGCATTGTGCTGTGGAAAGCTGTATCGAAAACTACAACCTGAGGCATATCTTCGCCGAAAACCTCTTTACTGCTCTCGATTCCGAGTGCGTTTGCGGGATTATGAAGCGGTGCAAGCGGAGATAACTCCTTAATAGTATCTATAACCTCGGGGGTAACGAGGCAGGATTCACGGAAAACACTTCCGCCCTGCACAGCTCTGTGACCTACAGCATTTACCTCGGAGAGGTCCTTAATAACGCCATTCTCGGGATCAAGGAGCATATCCTTAACCTGCATAAAAGCAACCTTATGGTCAGGCATTTCAACTTTCTTTTTAATATTAGCGGTTTCTGTCTTGTATACGATTAACGAGCCTTCGCCGCCGATACGCTCACAGTTACCTTTTGCAAGCACCTTTTCGCCGTCCATATCGATAAGCTGATACTTTAAGGACGAGCTTCCTGCATTAATTACAAGAATTTTCATTGTTTTCTTCCCCTTTGTATTGAATAGTTTCTAAAATAATACTATAATATAATAAACCATATCAGCCAATTTTTCAAGCTATTTTGTCAATAATGCTATTTTTTTAATTAAGGTGCGGTTTATGAGAACGAACGCTATAATTTGTGAATACAATCCTTTTCATAACGGACATAAATATCAGATTGAAAATATAAAAAAACACAGCGACAATGCCATAACTGCGATTATGAGCGGTAGTTTTACACAACGCGGTGATATCGCAATAATAGATAAATTCAAGCGTGCGGAAGTTGCGATTAAAAACGGCGTTGACCTTGTTGTTGAATTGCCTACTGTATACGCCTGTTCTTCGGCGAATTGTTTTGCAAAGGCGGGAGTTCGGATAGCCGGGGCTATCGGTTGTACGGACGAGCTTTGTTTTTCTGTTGAGGATTACAACCCCGAGCTTTTAATTGAGGTTGCAGAAAAGTTTGAGGAAGAAGATTTTAATGAAGAAATAAAGCTCAATATGCAAAACGGAGATTACTATCCGCAGGCTGTTGAAAAGGCATTTAAAAAACTTTACTCAAATGAGCTCTCCGACATCGTTACTAAGCCTAATAATATTCTTGCTATTGAATATTTAAAAGCACTTAAAGGCACAGATATTAAACCGTATATTATAGAACGCGTAGGAATCGGACACGACAGTAGCGAATGTACTGAAAATATGGCGAGTGCAAGTAATATCCGGAAAATGATATTAAAAGGCGAAAAAACAGAGAGCTTTATTCCTAAGCCAACGCCTGATTTCAGTTATCCAGCTGACATTAAAAGACTTGAAAAAATTATACTCTATAAGCTTAGGACTATGACAGCAAACGACTTTGCAGAGCTTTCAGATGTCAGCGAGGGGCTTGAAAACAGGATTTTAAACTCTGTCAGAAATTCAAACTCAGTTGAAGAAATTATTGATGACATAAAAACAAAACGTTACACTCACGCACGGATAAGGCGGATTATAATAGGAGCACTGTTAAATATAAAAGCGGATATGCCGAAACGAAATGTGCCGTATTTAAGAGTTCTAGCCTTTAATGAAAAGGGCGAAAAGCTTTTATCAGAAATAAAAAAGAGCGGCAATTTACCGCTGATTACAAATGTTTCTGACGGATATAAAAGTCTTGACGAAAACGCACGTGAGATTTTTGATATAGATTTACTTGCAAGCGATATCTACTCGCTTGCAACAGATAAAATCTCAAAATGCAGAGAAGATTTTACAAAAGCAATTATAAAACTATAAAAACGGTCGGTTTAAAAGCCGACCGTTTTTTATTATAGTTTAGTTTTTAAACAGGATAAACCTTATTAGCCTTGTCGCCTAAATCGGAATTTATGCCTGCTTTTGCATCGCGGCGTTTCTCGAAGAACTTAGTTGCAACTTCGGGGAACTGTGCGTAGGAAAGAACGTCCTCGTCCTGCTCAATAAACTGCGGAATTTCAGCACGGAGCTTATCAAGCTCAGGCTCAAGTAAATCTGCGGGACGGCAGGTAATCGGTTCTTCATCGCCGATAATCTTTTTTGCGAATTCAGGGTCAATCGGCATCGGAGTTGTACCGTATTTACCCTCGATAATACCCTTGAATTCCTTAGTTACCATCTTATAACGCTCGCCTGCGATTACGTTAAACACAGCCTGTGTGCCGACAATCTGAGAGGTCGGTGTAACGAGCGGAGGATATCCGGCGTCCTTACGAACTCTGGGAACCTCAGCAAGACACTCGTCGAGCTGGTCTTCCTTGCCGGCCTGCTTAAGCTGGGAGATAAGGTTCGAGAGCATTCCGCCCGGAACCTGATAAAGGAGAGCCTTTGTATCGGCTGTGAGAATTTTTGTATCAAGAAGTCCGCTGTCGATATACTTTTTGCGTAAATCCATAAAGTAAGAGCGGATTTCGGAAAACGCCTCGAGGTCAAGACCTGTGTCGTACTCTGTACCCTGAAGTGCAGCAACCATGGACTCTGTCGGAGAATGGGATGTGCCCTGAGAAAGCGGAGAGATAGCGGTATCAATAATATCCGCACCTGCCTCAATACCCTTTAAAAGACACATAGAACCGAGACCTGAGGTGTAGTGAGTATGCAGAGCAATCGGGAGGTCAACCTCTGATTTAATTGCCTTAACAAGGTCGTAGGTTGCATACGGAGTTAAGAGAGCCGCCATATCCTTAATACAGATAGAATCCGCACCTGCGTCAGCAATACGCTTTGCGTAGTCAATATAATACTCCTCAGTAAATACGGGACCTGTAGTGTAGCTTATCGCTACCTGTGCGTGAGCACCCTCCTTCTTAGCGGCTTTAATAGCACTCTGAAGGTTTTTAATATCGTTAAGTGCGTCAAAAATACGGATGATATCAATTCCGTTAGCAGCACTTTTCTGTACGAAATACTCAAGTACATCGTCGGCATAATGACGGTAGCCGAGCATATTCTGACCTCTGAAAAGCATCTGGAGCTTTGTGTTAGGACAGTTTTTGCGGATTGTGCGAAGTCTTTCCCACGGATCCTCGTTTAAAAATCTAAGACAGCTGTCGAATGTAGCACCGCCCCAGCACTCTAAGGAATGATAACCGATTTTATCAAGAAGAGGAAGTATCGGTAGCATTTCCTCGGTTTTCATTCTTGTAGCAATAAGTGACTGGTGAGCGTCACGAAGAGCTGTTTCCGTAACTAAAATCTTTTTTGCCATAGTTTACCTCATCAGTTCATTGTAAGAAGTACCTTGCCGGTTTCAACGCTTTCGCCGGAGCTTACGTTAACAGAAGCGATTGTACCGTCCTGAGCAGCCTTAACAGGAGTTTCCATTTTCATAGCCTCGATAAATACGAGATCCTGACCGGCCTTTACAGCGTCGCCTTCTTTAACCTCAACTCTTACAACTGTACCGGGCATCGGAGCAGTAACTGTAACACTTCCTGCGTTTGCGGAAGATGCCGCAGGAGCAGGAGCTGCTGCCTTTGCGGGAGCGGGAGCAGGTGCAGCGGGAGCCGCTGCGGGTGCAGAAGAGCCGCCAAGCTCTTCAACCTGTACGTCATATGAAGTACCGTTTACGGTAATGCGTAAATTTTTCATTTTTGTTACCCCTTTATATAAAGTTATTTTTTACTAAATTGTGCTGTGCTTTTTCGCAAGAGTTTCAACTCTCTTACCCGAAAGCATATAAGATGCGTTTATAATAGCACCTCTGAGTTCTTCCATAGCTACAACGTCATCAACGTATCCGTTTTCGGCAGCCTTTTCAGCACTTAGATTTTCAGCTGCAAACTGCTTTACAACGTCTGCCTGCTCCGAAACAGGAACATTGAGCTTTTCGGGAGCTACGATAAGAGCCGCAGCCTCAGGATTAACGGGGCTGATTACAGCCTCGGGGAGTGCGTAAACAACGTCAGCGTTAGCACCCTCGCCCGCAAGTGCGATATAAAGTGCACCCACGGCTGTACCCGTTACAACGGAAATCTTAACAGTAGTAGCCTCTGCGTAAGCTGAGCTTACCTTAGCCGCGGACTTAATGTCCTCAAAGCCGTTTGAGTTTACAAATGTAATTACTCTGATTGAGAATGCGTCGCAGAAACGAACGAACTTAGCAACCTTATTAGCGTCGTCAGCGGTTAAAGCTCCACCGAGAGTATTTATAATACCCACAGGTTCGCCGTTAATTCTTGCGAAAACTGTTCTCGCATTCTTTCCGTAGGAAGCAGAAAGTTTATAAATTGAACCTGCGTCAACAGTTCTGTGAACAACACAACCGCTATCCTCAGCTGCTGTCTCCTCGAAAGAATAGGTTTCGCTTATATTATTTTCAGGAAGGTAGTTTATAAGCTCTCTTGCCTTTTCCACAGCGTCAGCCTCTGTGTCAGCTACAACGGAAACAATACCGTTCTCAGCGTTATAATTGGCGTCAGAGTTCTTTCCCATTGTATCAAGTGAAAGCTTAGCATCCTTAGTTGCGATAACGAAGTCAGCACTTACAGCATTTAAAGCACCTGTTCCGAGGCAATCTCCGAGCACAACGGAAATCTGAGGAACTACACCGGAAAGCTTCGAGGAAGCGTTAAGCATCTCGCCGTAGCCTGCTAAAAGTGCGTTGCCTTCATCAAGACGGCCGCCCTTGCTGTTATAAAAGCCTACAACAATTGCACCTGTTTTCAGTGCCAAATCGTAGATTTTCTTAATCTTCGCTGCCTGAGCCTTGCTCATAGCTCCTCCGCAGAAATCTGCGTTCTGAGCAAAAGCGAAAACAGACTTGCTGTTAACCTCACCGAAACCTGCAACAACTTCAGCATAAGTATCCTGAGATTTTGCAAGAGCATCTACGCTTGTAAACTCTCCGCCATCAAAAAATGCGGTCAGGGTTTTGTAGGCAGAAGTCTGCTCTATAGCAGTTTTTGCTTGAGTTACATTCTCAATACTCATATTGGTCCTCCATTTCAATTATTGCCAAATGTCCCCTTTTAATGAAACATAAAATAATACATATACAATTATATTACAAACAAAGTAAAATCGCAAGAAAAAAGTGTGCAAAATCTAAATTTGCACACTTTTAATATTAATTTTAATTCAACTACATTTTATTTGTAAAATATTATAAATTAATGCCTGAAATCAAACCTGATACTTGGGCGGATTGGGGTTTGCGGACAGCTTTCTTACCTCGTCAAAGGTCAAGTCACGCCACATTCCTCTTTTGAGCTTGCCCATTTTTACCGAACCGATAGAAATTCTTTTAAGA
>JAFLSL010000051.1 GCA_022510985.1 Ruminococcus sp.
AATACGCTACTAAGAAAGAAGTAGAATTCGTAAGAGATAAATTTAATGAGGTAGAGGCTGCAGTTTATGACCATCGTCTCGATGAAGTAAGAGATAAGATTGACGTTGACTCCTTTGCAAAGATGTACCTTATTCAGGAACTCTCAAAGAATCTCGACGCTTGTGCTACTTCCTACAATCTTCTTTATAAAGCAGGCGAGGGCAAATTCTACGCACAGCCCGTTTGGGACTATGACTGGGCTTTAGGAAACTATAGCCAGACAAAGCAGTTGTACAACAGCGGTCACAACCAGAATTCAAGCAATAGCCCGAGCGGTGTGAGCGGCTTCTTTGCACGTTATAAGGCTATGGGTGACGGTACTAAGAGTGATAAATTCAGCTTCCAGGCAATGCTCTGCGACAATGAGTCTTTCTGGTCTGATGTTTACGATATCTGGAATAAGGAAAGTAGCTCGACTACTGTTTCTTTCAAAGAAAAGGCTACTGAAGGCAATACAACCTTCCTTACTAACTATGTTGCTTCTATCAAAGCTTCATTAGAAATGAATGACACTCGTTGGCAGCATCTTGCATTAAATAATAGATCCGGCTCCAACACACCGCAGGAGTGGGGTTCAAACCCGGATCAGCAGGGTACTTCATTTACTACAGTTAACAATAATCTCAAAAACTGGATTACAAATCGTATTTCTGCTTTAGATAATAGTACAAACGGAATAGGTGCGACACGTTCTTCCAAAACTAATTACACAGTAGGCGTAGCTACTAACTATGCTAATGCTACAGCTACAATGGAAGCTGTAGGAATTGATACAATAGAAAATTCAACTTCAACAATTAAGAGTACAACAATTCCCGAGTATGCTTATGTTACATTCACTGCGAAGTCTGATGGTGAGAGGGAATTCAAGGGTTGGTTCACAGTTCTTGATCCTAAAACCACAGCAAGTAACGGCACCGGTTGGGAGACAGGTTATAACGCCGTATCTACGGACGAAACCTTCTCCGCTGTAATCAGAAGTAATGTAAAGATTTATGCTCTTTATTCTGATAAGCAGTCTGATACCGATGGTGTAATCAGTGGTCAGATCTTCTACTACTCCGCACCGGAAGTAGATTTATCCGGTCCCGGAACTGCTGCTATGGGTGAAACAATCACTCTGACTGCAAAAGTTACAAAAGCTTCTGACTACTATGTAAACAGATTTAAACAGTCTAACTTTAACCCTGAGTATAGCTACAACTTCTATGAAGTTGACAAGGACGGAAACAAAAATCTTATTGATACAGTTACAAGCGGCGATACTTGCCAGACTACTACGGTTTTAAACGAAGACAGCAACTATCTCGTTGAAGTATATTGTATCAATGTTGATCCTGAGGAGAGTCCGTTCTCTATTGGTAGAGCTAAAACTAATGTATCCTGTGATACACATATTAATACTGTTGACGCTAAGATTTATGTTGACTTTGCTGATTATGCAGTTAACGATGCAAAAACAGCTTATATCGTAGCTACAGACTCTAACGATATTGAGCATGAGTACAAGTTAGTTGCTCTCGGCGGTGACTCCAATATCTATGTTGCTGAAAATGTTCCTGCATCATATGCAACAAGAAATGGCGTAAATACTTCTAAGTTTAGCCTTATTTCAATTAATGTTGATGGTCAGTCTATGGCTATCGGTGCTGACAACCAGCCTGAGCTTTCCTCGCTGCTCCAGTATAATACCTTATGGTACAGAGCAAACAGTTCTTCTCTCTCAAGTAATTTTACTCAGGATTTCTACCAGGTTAAGGGCAATGTTACAGGCTATACTAACTCTTCATCCTATCTTTCATCTGATGCTCGTGAGCAGGGTAATGAGCTTAGCACAAAGCGTGTTTACCTTTCAAATAACAGATCAGATGGTAATATTAATGATGTATGGGAAGGCTGTAACATAGTTTATACACTTGATAAGAGTCTTCATATGTATACCTATGGAACAGGTAACCCGAATACCGGTTATTCTACGAAGGATGTTGTTTGGTTCTCAAAGAAAATGATCGCTTCAGGTAAAAACCAGCATGGTCAGTCTGTATGGTATGTTGATATTCCGTTCAACGTAACTTCCTACTATTTTGAGGATACTACATTCGGCTCAACTAAAAAGGCTGAAATCACTTATATGAATGACTTTGCTTATTCTGATAATAACGGTAAAGGTAGTGACGCTACAAACGATATAGAATACGTTAAAAATAATGGTGATACTCAAGTTGACTCGTATTACTTCTTCGATTCTACTCGTGCGAGAATGTGGCCGCAGCATGACTGGCCGGGAACACCTTACCTTAGCAAATTTAAGTCTGAGATTTATGTTGTTAAGGGTGAGACAATTAGCGTTGTTCCGACATCTAAAAACAGCTCAAAACTTTCATACGTATCTGATGACGCAACAATAGCTTCTGTTTCAACTGACGGTACCATTACAGCCAATGCAGCTGGTAAAACTACTGTAACAATTACCCCAAGCGGTACTGTTAACGGAGTTGAAATTGCAGGTATTGCAGAGACAGTTACAGTAACTGTAGTTGATAAAGATAAACTCAAAGCTATGGTAGCTGAGGCAGAGGAAATTATCAACGGACGTAATAGGGGAGAATATCCTTATGCAGGATTTACAACTGCTTCCTATGACGCATTCCTTTCTGTATACAATACGGCTGTTAATACCTACAATAGGGTTCTTTATAACCAGTCTGAAATCGACTATTATGCAGACCTGTTAGAAACTGTAATGGGTAGTCTCCGTTCTGAGACAGAAACAGGTTCAGATCTCTTCAACCTTATTTCCTACGCTACTTCTACGGTAAATGTTATCTCTGACGGTTACGGTGCTGTTTCAAAACCGACATTCAGTCCATATTCAAGTGAAGTTCCGAATGCTGTAGGCGGCAAAGCAGGTGTTAAGAACGCTTCAATTACACCTTATGTAATCGCAATTGACAATGGCTTCCAGGTTATCTACGCTGCAGGTCTTGGATTTAGCAGTACAGCTTCCAGCCCTGAATTTGATTTCCTTAACTGGACACTTAATACCGAAGAGGTTGGAAAGAATGCAAAACTTACTGTTGAAAGTGTTTCGGCAGGTGAATCAACCTATATCGCAAACTTCGATCTTTCCAACATTCCTCTCACTATTACTTACTATGCTAAGGACTATGACCTTAAAAAGGCAGGAGATGTGAGAGAATATCACGATGAGTATGTAAGTGATAAATATATCCAGGCATATAGTGTTACAACAACTCTTTCTAAGTCTTCTGTAGAAGCAGCAAAAGCTGCTAATTCGCTTGCAGATATTCAGCAAACTCAGGTTAATATCCTTGCTATGGACTTTATGCCTGACGTTATCAGCAACTACTTAGAATATTCATATCCGACAGAATTAACTAATACAGACTACTATGATCTTAAATTTGAGGCTTCTGCAGCAACACTTGATATTCATCTCTTAGAGACTGCAAGAGAATACAACCTCTACGTTAACGGTCAGGAAGTTGTTTCAGGCACAAAACATCACTATCAGGAGCAGGTAGTTGTTTCCGCTTCAGATTATGGTGTAAACGCTGATAAAGTTAAGTGGTATCGTGCAGATAAAGATGGTAACATCACAAGCGATATAATCTCAATGGAATCAGTATACAGAATGCGTGTCTTCGAGGATGATATGTATCTTTGGGTTGAGGAAGCAGGTGCTAACGACACTATTGACGGTACTACTGTAATCTCTCCTGCATACACCGAAATCATCTATAGAGATGGCGAGGATACAAGAAGAATTCAGCAGAACTTCTACGTTCAGGATAACCTCGAAAAGGCTGAAAACATTCTTGGTGCCGGTAACTTCTTCTATTACTGGGATCACGTAAAGAATCGTGCAGTAAGCTCTGATGTAAGAACAGACTATTTAAGAGCAGGTAATGAGATATCCACTCTTACAACTCGTCTCAAAACTGTTGTAGAAAATAACTGGGCGACTTGGGACGCAGCAGCTAAGAAGAATAAGCAATCATCCGATACTCCTAAGGCTTCAGGTGTAATTGGTGATGAGGCTAAGGAATTTGCAAAGGGTATGAACTATACATACTATTACAAGCCGGAGGGTGAATCCTATACAACCGGACTTCTCCGTTACTCCGTAGCTAATAGTTGCTGGAACTACTTCTTCGCTGTAAACTCTCTCTCCAATATGGAGAAGATTGGTGATTATTCTTACAGAGTTCATTCCTACCTTATTTATAAGGATGACGCTGGTGATACTCAAATAGCTATGAGTTCAACTTACGCTGAGGCTCGTGCTTACGTAGAATAATTTCTGATTTGAAAACAGATATATTTGGCGACATAAACGCTAAAAATTACCTAAAATTCCAGACTATTTTGTTTTCATAAATTTCTCAACAAGAGGGACTGCAATTTCGCAGTCCCTCTTGTTTTTTTTCTTGACTATTTATTTTTTTAATTGTATAATGTAAGTGTATAATAATAACGATTATTCAGGAGTGATATTATGAAAACAACTACCAGAATTATGTCGCTTACACTAACAATTTTAATGATTATCGGA
Source organism: Ruminococcus sp. (assembly GCA_022510985.1). GTDB lineage: Bacteria > Bacillota > Clostridia > Oscillospirales > Acutalibacteraceae > Ruminococcoides. The sequence goes on from JAFLSL010000051.1 coordinate 4,617, forward strand.
ATTTTGTGTGCTTCGGTTATATCAGGTTCTGCTGTGGTTACTATTCCGTTCGGTGATTATTCCTTTGTTCGAACAGGAGATACCTACGCACTCTACAGCTATTCCGGAACTGATACCGAACTTGTCCTTCCTGAAAGCGTTTATGGCAGGGATGTTACTTCCATTTACAGCCATTGTTTTGAGAATACAAATATAGCCTCGGTTACTATTCCCGAGTGTTATACTTCTATCGGAAGCAGTGCCTTTTATGGTTGTAAAAATCTTACTTCCATTTCAATCCCCGCAAGCATTACAATGATTGATAGCATGGCGTTTAACAACTGTACTTCACTTTCCTCGGTTGATCTTTCTAACGCCACTTCGCTGACAGCACTTCCTTATGCTGTTTTTCAGGGTGCCACTGCGTTGACTTCTATTGAAATTCCTGAGAATATTACATCAATCGGCAACAGTGCCTTTACAAACAGTGGTCTTACTTCAATTGTAATTCCTGATACTGTAACTTCAATTGGTTCAAATGTTTTCAGCAATTGTACTGAGCTTGTCGAAGCTACTCTACCCGAGGGAATAACCACAATCAATTCTTATACCTTCAGCGGATGTACTTCCTTGACCTCTGTTAATATTCCGTCTACAGTTACCGTAATTGCAGAAAGTGCATTTTCTGGTTGCTCTTCTCTTGAAACAGTTGCACTTCCCGATAAATTAACAGAAATAGGCAACAGTGCATTTAAAGGCTGTTCTTCTTTATCTTCTGTTGATCTTCCGAACACAGTTACCACAATCGGTGCAAATGCGTTTGAGGACGCTTTGGCACTCAAGGAAATCTTTGTACCGGATACTGTAACATCAATCGGCGGAAACGCTTTTTATCCGATGTCAATCAGAAATGAGCTTACGGTTACCTGCTACTCCGGTTCCTATGCACAAACTTATTGTGATGAAAACTATGTAACCTCAAACGTGATTGAAAAACTTGTCGGCGATGTCAATATCGACGGTGAGGTAAACATCAACGATGTAACTGCTATTCAACGCTTTAGAATAGGCGAGAATACAATCCAGTCCTATAGGGCACAGGCACTTGCTGATGTGAACGGCGACGGAAAAATCACTATCCGTGATGCTACAATGATTCAGATGTATATCGCTAAGATGATTACCGATTTCTAAGTTATTTAAAAGTCAAAAGCAACCTTCTCGGTTGCTTTTTTCTTTTGTATGTTATATAATATTTTAAAGTTATATTCAATATATTCTAATTGAAATGAGGAATATTTATGAAAATTAGGGAAGATTTCATTTTAAGAAAAATTTCCGATTCCTATGTTGTAGTGCCGGTTGGAAAGGCTGTAGTCGATTTCCGAGGTATGGTAAATCTCAACGAAAGCGGAGCTTTGCTTTTTAAAACTCTCCAAAACGGAGCCGATGAGCAACAGCTCGTAAAAGCTCTGCTTGATGAGTACGACGTTAGTGAAGATATTGCCAAAAAGGATGTAGAACGTTTTGTATCTAAAGTAAAGGATGCTGGAATTCTTGAATAAAACTCTAAGTTTAGAAGAACTTTTGCCGATTATGTGTGAACAGCTAGATAACGGAAAAACAGTTTCCTTTATACCCAAAGGCAACAGTATGCGTCCGATGCTTAACAGCGGCACTGATATGGTAATTTTAAAAAAGCCCGACGGGGAACTCCGCCTTTTTGATGTTGCTCTGTACTTTCGCCGTGAAACAAATCAATATTCTATCCACCGCGTTGTCGGATTTCAGAAAGACGGCTCATATATTATGCTCGGCGATAATAATTTTGCCAAGGAATACAATATAAAGCCTGAGGACATAATTGCAGTTGTAACGGCATTTTACCATAAGGGTAAAATGTATGAGGTTACCCATCCGCTATATAGATTATATTGCGAGATGTTGTTTCTTATCCGTCCTGTACGCAGGCTGTTTGTAACGTTAAAACATTCAATAAAAAAGAAAAGATAAACGGGCGAGTAGGCTATACCTATCGCCCGAAACTTTATTCTATATAAGAATTATCAGAGGTATTAAATTGAAACGAAATAATCAGATTTCACAATATGATAAAATGACAAAAACCCCCGTGTCATCGCTGATAATTAAGCTTTCGATTCCCACTATTATCAGTATGATGATTACGAACGTATATAACCTTGCCGATACTGCCTTTGTCGGTCAGCTCGGAAACAGTGCGAGCGGTGCAGTCGGAATAGTATTCGGCTTTATGGCGATTATTCAGGCAATTGGTTTTATGTTAGGAAACGGTTCCGGAAGTATAGTTTCTCGTCTTCTCGGAAAAAAAGATAATAAAAAGGCAAGTATAATAGCGTCCACAGGATTTTTTTCTTCTGTATTTTTCGGTATGCTGATAGCTATTGTTTCGTTCTTAATTCTTGATTACCTTGTTATGCTCCTCGGAAGTACCGAGACTATTGCACCCTATG
>JAFLSL010000052.1 GCA_022510985.1 Ruminococcus sp.
TATAATCTAGATATGAAGGAATACGATGTAAAGGTGCAAAAAGACGACGATAGAGTTAGAAAAGAAAAGATTCAGCAACAATATATCTATGATCAAATAAGAATACTTTCGGAACAATACGAAAAATCAAAGAGAAATCTGCAAAAATATTACGACTACAACATAATTGATATCAGGTATCAACACGACTTTGTTGCTATATGTTCATTCTGCCAATATTTTCGCTCCGGAAGAACATACTCACTTTCTTTCGATACAAGTACAGGTGATGAAGGGGCATATAATATTTATGAAAAAGAAAGGCAAAATGGGCTTATTATCTCAAAACTAGATGAAGTTATTATTAAATTAGACGATATACTTGATTATCAAAGAGAAATTCAAAGTCAGCTAATAAGTGCGAATAATAAAATAAAATCTTTAAGTAGTGAAATCGAAAATTCATCTACACGATTAACATCTGCGATTAATCAACATTCTGCTATTGAACAGTATAACGGAGAATGCATACAGCGAGAACTTGCCTTCAATAATACAATGAATGCTATCTTTTCATGGCACTAAATTGATAATATTAAAGTTAAATAATTTTCCATAAAAAATGGGCTGACTTTGAAGTCAGCCCATTACTTTATATTACTTGTAGATTTCTTTCAACTTTTTCAAAATCATATTTGCACACATATAAACGTTTCCGCCGCCCATTGTCAAAATCAAATCGCCGGCTTTTGCGTTTTCGGCTACATAGTCGGTGATGTCCTCGAAGGTATCAATACACTTAGAATTCGGAACCTTTGCACCGAGGTCGGTGCTGAATATATTGTAGGTATTCGTTTCGCGAACAGGAAGAATTTCCGAGATAATAGCCTCATCAGGAATTTTTAACGCCTCGGCAAAATCATCGAGCAGCAATGCAGTTCTCGAAAAAGTATGAGGCTGAAAAATTGCCCAGACCTTATTAAAGCCCATATTCATAGCCGCGTTTAAGGTTGCGGTCAGCTCGGTCGGGTGATGTGCAAAATCATCGGCAACAGTGATATCACCCGGAGTTCCGAGAATTTCAAAACGACGATGAACTCCTCCGAATTTCCCGAGATTTTCTGAAATCTCTCTCGGTGTGGCACCGAGGTAGTGAGCCGTTGCAGCAGTTGCGAGAGCATTATAAATATTATGACGACCGGGTACCATAAGCTTTATGGTGCAGAGCTTTTCGCCCTTACGCATCAAATCGAATGTTTCGTGAACACCTTTATCCGCACTGATGTTAGCCGCGTAATAATCGTTTGTATCATTAAAGCCGTAGGTTATCTTTGTAATATCAACATCAGCTATGGCATCCATAGTGTTTTTATCGTCACCGTTTAAAACGAGTGCACCGGTAGTCTGCTTTGCAAACTTATTGAATGACTTTTTGATATTGTCAAGGTTCTTAAAATAATCGAGGTGGTCGGCATCAATATTTAAAATAACAGATATAAACGGGGTTAGCTCAAGGAAAGTATCGACATATTCGCAAGCCTCGCACACGATTATATCGCTCTGTCCGACATAGCTGTTACCGCCGATAAAAGGCAGCTTTCCGCCGATAATCGCCGAAGGATCAAACCCACTTCCGATAAGCACCTGAGTAAGCATACCCGTTGTACTTGTTTTTCCGTGTGTACCTGAAATTGCAATACTGCGGTTGTAGCGGCGGCAAACAATTCCGAGCATAACACTTCTTTCAATGCAGGGAATTCCGCGTTTCTTTGCCTCGGCACGTTCAGGGTTATCTTCCTTTACAGCAGCTGAATATACAACAAGTTCCGCACCGTCGATATTCTCCGCCTTATGTCCCATAAATACGGAAATTCCGTAGCCTTTGATTTTGTCGAGAGTTTCGCCCTCGTTCATATCGGAGCCCTGAATTTCAAAGCCCTCGCTCATAAGTATTTCGGCAAGCGGACACATTCCGCTGCCGCCGATTCCGATAAAATGTATTCTCTTTTTATTATCCAAAAGATGATCGTATTTCATAATCACACCTCATAGCCTAAGTTACCTATATATTATATTGTTTTTCTTTGCAAAAATAAATACCTTTTAAGAAATTAATAAATATTTCTTGCATATTGCCAAATAATGCGAGTGATGATAAAATATTTCTATAAAATTTTAAAACCAAAGCAGTTGAGAATATGGATATAAAGAAAAATGATATTATAAAACTTAAAATAACATCAATGACGTCACAAGGCAGCGGTGTCGGCAAAATTGAGGGCGGAATTGTTGTTTTTGTGCCGATGAGTGCGATTGGCGATGAGTTAAGTGTTCGTATTTTAAAGGTAAAGAAAACCTACGCTTACGGCAAAATCGAGGAAGTTTTAAATCCGTCTGAAAGCAGAATTGAGGTTGACTGTCCGAATTTCGGAAAGTGCGGAGGATGCGTTTACCGCCACATAAGTTATAATTCCGAAAAAGAAATAAAGTATCAGCGTGTCAGGGACGCAACTGAACGTATCGGCGGTTTTAAAGACATCAAAATCAATCCTGTTGTTGAAAACGATAGAGTTAACCGTTACCGCAACAAGGCTCAGCTCCCCGCACAAAATACCGAAAACGGAGTTGAGTTTGGCTTTTACGCAAATCACAGCCATAGAATTATTCCTTGTAACGACTGTCTTTTACAGCCGAAGGACTTCAAGAAAGTTATGGACATAACCAAAGATTTTATGCAAAAAACTTCTCAGTCCGCTTATGACGAACGCACCGGCAGAGGAAAACTCCGCCACCTTTACATAAGATATGCCGAAATGACGGATGAGTTAATGGTTTGTTACGTTGTTAACGGAAACGGACTTAAACAGGAAGATGTTCTGATTAAAGAGCTGAACGATAACATTCCCAATTTAAAGAGTGTTGTTTTTAATTCTAATAGAGAAAATACAAACGTTGTTCTCGGTTTAAAAAATCGCACGGCTTACGGCAGAGATTATATTGAAGATATTCTGTGTGGAAAACGCTTTAAGCTATCCCCTCTTTCCTTTTATCAGGTTAACAGAGCTCAGGCTGAAAAGCTGTACGAGATAGCGAAAAAATACGCCGACCTTAAAGGAAACGAGGTTCTGCTCGACCTTTATTGCGGAACAGGCACTATCGGTCTTTCGATGGCGGACTGTTGCAAAAAGCTTATCGGCGTTGAGATTATCGAGGACGCGGTAAATGACGCGGTAAAAAATGCTGAGAAAAATAACATCAACAACGCGAGGTTCATTTGCGGTGACGCATCATACGCCTCACAAAAGCTCAGGCAAGAGGGCGTTAAACCCGATGTTATAATTGTAGACCCGCCGAGAAAAGGGCTTGACGGAGAACTCATAAAAACAATATCTAAAATGTCGCCCGAACGAGTTGTTTATGTATCGTGCGACGCTGAAACTTTAGCTAGGGATTTAAAGCTTTTCAGCGAAAAGAATTATTCTGTAAAAGAAATAACGCCTGTCGATTTATTCTCAAGGACAAGTCACGTTGAAAATGTATGTCTGCTGACAAAAAACAGTTAGTCGAAAACAGCGTTATTTTAGTTTGATTTGTAGGAAAATGTATTGACTTTATGGACATTTTCAGTATATAATGTACCTATAAATAATGAATTAGAGGTGCGGGCTTTAAGAGTAGCGTACATTAAAGCGAGGAAAGGCTGTACGTGAAAGGAAATACCGCCGAAGTTCATTCGGATTTTCCGAGCCGAATGTGCTGGGATAGTACAGAATATGTGCTATACTGTCGCGTAAAGCGGAGTGCTGTTCAGATTTGGTAGTTTTTATTCAAACCGTGGTGCTCCACGGTTTTATTTTTTGTATAAAGGTCTTCGGACTTAAATAAAAATCCAAATAAATGGAGGTAGAACAATGTCAAAAACAAAGAAAATTGTGCTTATTATTGCGGCTGTTCTTATTGTAGGACTTCTCGTTTATGTTGCAGTTTCGGGCGGTTCACTCGGCAAGGTATCCTGTATGGATTGCCACGGCACGGGAATTGTGGACAACGCTGACTGCGAAACATGTGCAGGCGAAGGACTGGTAAGAGGCTCTGCATGGGCACTACTGCCGCCGGTTATCGCTATCGGACTTGCACTTATAACAAAAGAGGTTTATTCCTCGCTGTTCGTTGGTATTGCAGTAGGCGGACTTATGTACACTAATTTCGATTTCTTGGGTACAATGGACGCTGTTACAAATGACGGACTTATAGAGGCTGTTACCGGCAACGCAGGTATCTTTATATTCCTCGTTGAGCTTGGAGTTATAGTTGCCTTAGTTAACAAAGCGGGCGGCTCGGCGGCGTTCGGTAAATGGGCGGCAACGCATATTAAAACCCGTATGGGTGCAATGCTTGCAACCTTTGTACTCGGCGTATTAATCTTTATCGACGACTACTTTAACTGCTTAACTGTAGGTTCTGTTATGCGTCCCGTTACAGACGGCCACAAGATTTCACGTTCAAAGCTCGCTTACCTTATTGACGCGACTGCTGCTCCTGTATGTATGATTGCTCCGATTTCCTCTTGGGCGGCTGCTGTTGCATCATACGCTGAGGACGGACAGGGACTAAGACTCTTTATTTCAGCTATTCCCTACAACTTCTATTCACTTTTAACTTTCATATTTATTATTGCAATCTGCGTAATGGGCTTTGATTACGGCTCAATGGCTATGCACGAGTACAACGCTATGTATAAAGATGACCTTTATACATCAGGCGACCGCGTTGAAGCTGACGACGAAGTTCCGAATCCGAACGGAAAGGTTATCGACCTCATTCTTCCGATTATCGTACTCATCGGTGTTTCGGTATTCGCACTCGTTTACAACGGCGGAATTTTAAGCGGCTCAGACTTCGTAACAGCTTTTGCTGATACAGACGCTACGGTTGCTCTTCCGTGGGCAGGAATTTTAGCTCTTATATTCACAATCGGTTATCTTATCGTCAGAAAAGTTATCAACTTTAAGGACGCTATGGATTCCGTTCCTAAGGGCTTCTTCGCAATGGTACCGCCTATTCTTATCCTCACATTCGCAACCGCTCTTAAGAATATGACAAGCTTAATGGGTGCTAAATATTTTGTTGCAGACCTTATGAACGGTGCTGCGGCTTCGCTCCAGAATTTCTTACCTGCTATTATCTTTATAGTAGCTTGCGTTCTTGCTTTTGCGACAGGAACATCTTGGGGTACATTCGGTATTCTTATTCCTATCGTTACCTACTTGTTCGCAAACACACCGGATTCTCCGTTACTTATCATCGGCATCTCCGCTTGTCTTGCGGGTGCTGTATGCGGTGACCACTGCTCACCGATTTCGGATACAACAATTATGTCCTCCGCAGGTGCACAGTGTAACCATATTAACCACGTATCCACACAGCTGCCGTATTCACTCACTGTTGCAGGTGTTTCGTTCGTATCGTTTATTATCGCAGGCTTTGTTCAGAGCTGGTACATTTCACTTCCGATTGCTGTTATCATTATGCTTGGCACACTCTTTGTAATTAAGTATGTTATTAAAAACAGACAAAAGGCTGAACAAGCACAAGATAAATAATTAAATAACTACTTATAATAACTAAGCCTGACATCGTTTAGATGTCAGGCTTTTGTTTTGTTATTTTTTATCTTTATTCTTTACTGCTTCCTTAAACGGAACAACTCGTCCATCGGGGAATTCGACATCGGTATTATCGAGCTGTCTTTCCATATTGTTGCGGAAATTTGCGAGGTATTTTTTATAAAGCTCTTTCTGTTCAGCAAGTTCTGAATCGGTTAGTCCCTCTTCCCTTTTCTTTTTTGCAAGCTCGTTTATTCTTTTAATCATATCGTCCATTTTTATCACCCATCTAATCTTACCACAAATTTCTAAAAAAATATAGATATTTTCCAAAAAAACTTGTAGCCCAAAAATAATTGTGATACTATTAAATTGAGGTGAGAATATGCAGGATTTCAGCTTATTATTTCCGCAAAACATAAAGAGAGAGCAGAACACTCTTACAAACGAGGCGATAAACGACCTTTCGATTGATTTTCTCTGCGATGCACTTACAGAAGATAACTACGAAAAAAATCTGCTTAAAAATATTATGATTCAGATTACCGACAACGAGGAAATCATAAGCTACAGACGTGATATTTTTGACGACTTTCTGAAATTCCCGAAACTCAGAGAGGAGCTGAGCGACCTTGTTGTAAAGCTTGCGGACCTCAAAGAAATCGAGCGTTTTCAAAAGGATCAGGACGCATCGTCTCTTTGGATGCTGATTAACAGACTCAGGGAAATTGACGAATATGTCAGCTGTATCACACGCATTAAAAACATTCTCGAAAATCTTGACGTCAAATCAAGCGGTATGATAACGCTCAGGGAAATGGTCACCGACATTTACAACGACAGCGGTTTTCCCGAACTTAAGAAGGATATTGACGAAACTCTCGCAAAGGCTCAAAAGCTAAAGAGCATTACAATCGGGGTTAACCTTGACGGACTTTTAAGACCAAAGAACGCGGGCGTGCTTTCCTTAAACGATACAGAGTTTTCGGACAGCGGACTTATGAAGCATTTTCTGAGGTTTACCGACAGCAAGGACGATTTGCATCACGGTACCGACGTCAGCGGAATTAAAAAATTTCACCCTGCAAATCCGAGCACCTCGAATGTTATAATGGGAAGTATTCAGCAGAGTGCCACCCACAACGTTCATATCGAAACTAACGACATAACAGGTGCAGACCCGCTTTCGGACGCTCTGAAGAAAAGTGTTACTAACATTTTAAAGAGAACGGTTAAGGATATTAAATCAACCCTTAAAAAATATATCAACATAAGCGGTTACACACTCATTAACCTTATGCCCGAGATTATCTTTTTTATCCGCTGGGCGGAGCTTGTTGACAAGATTATTTCAAAAGGTATGCCGATGTGCAAGGCAGAGATTATAGATGCGGATAAGCGTTATTGTTCTTTTAAAGAAATTTACAACTTAAAGCTCGCCATAAAAACTGTTCAGGGTGACAACATAGACATAGTCACAAACGAATTTGAGTTTA
>JAFLSL010000053.1 GCA_022510985.1 Ruminococcus sp.
AGTAGCTATGCTGGCGAATAATCTCGATATCAACGGGATAAGTGCTGTTATAATGAACTACTGTACCAATATTGATTTAGAAAAATTTAAAATAACGATTATTGTCGGCGGCAGCGTAGCCGAGGCACATAAAAAAGTTTGTGACGAAATAGGAATAAGTATTATCAAGCTTCCGAATAGAAAGAAAAGCTCTTTGTCTTTTTTTAAAGCACTTAAAAATACCTTCGGCAGAGAGAAGTTTGATGTAGTTCATGTTCACGGCAACCAGTCGGCAATAGCTGTGGAGCTGTTTTTGGCAAAGCTTAGCGGAATCAAAATCCGTATAGCTCACAGCCACAATACAACCTGTATGAGTATGAAACTCCACAAGCTTATGAAGCCTTTATTTAAGAGAGTGTATACTCACGCGTTTGCCTGCGGAGAAAAGGCGGGGCAGTGGTTATTTGAAAACAGACCGTTCGAGGTCATACCGAATGGATTTATAACCGAAAAATTCAAATTCAATCCTGAAATCAGAGAGAAAATCAGAAACGAGCTAAACTTAAAGGACGAACTTGTGCTCGGACATATCGGCAGATTTAACGACCAAAAAAATCAGACGTATCTGCTTAAGGTTTTTGAGTATGTTGCAGAAAAAGACGAGAAGGTCGTTTTAATTTTGGTCGGCACGGGACCGTATCTTGAGAAAATTACAGAGCAGATAAATTCCCATCCCTATAAGGATAGAATTATCCTTTACGGAGAAACCACAGAGCCTGATAAAATGTATATGGCGATGGACGTTTTTGTTTTTCCGTCAAAATACGAGGGTCTTCCCGTTACACTGCTCGAGGCACAGATAAGCGGACTTGCCTGTGTTGTGTCCGATGTTATCACAAAGGAAGCTAAGATTTGCGAAAATTACAAAGCTCTCTCTATAAACGAAAATCCGAGCGTCTGGGCAGATGTTGTTTTAAAAATGCCCTCGACGGATAGAGCTGATTTTTACGAAAACAATTTAGAGAATATTAAAAACTATGATATAAGAAACAACGTAAAACTGCTTGAAGGTTTATATACCGAATACTGTTAGAACGCATATGAGAAACCGAACTGATTTCTCAGTTGATTTAAAAGAGGTAGATTTATGGAAAAAGAATTACTCCGAAAGCTACAGCTTACCGAACTTGAAATAGCGAAAGAAGTTAAGCGTATTTGTGATGAAAACGGAATAAATTATTTTATGGATTCCGGAACGCTGCTCGGAGCAGTACGCCACAAGGGATTTATTCCTTGGGATGATGATATGGATTTCGGTTTTCTGCGTGAGGATTATGAAAAATTTATAAAAATCGCCCCCAAATGCTTAAAGGACGAGTATATCCTTCAGACATGGGAAAGTGATCCGTATTATCCGTGGGCATATTCAAAGGTTAGAAAAAAGGATACTCTGTTTGTAGAAAATATGATAGTCAAGGCAAAGCATCATATGGGTGTTTTTGTAGATCTTTTTCCGTATGACGCATATCCCGACAATAAAAAGGACCAAAAAAAACACGGCAGAAAAATTATGCGATACCGCTATATTATGCTTATGAAGTCAAATATGACTCCGTGGAAGGGAAAAAAATCAGCTTTAAAGAAAGTTGCCGTTTTTTTGAAGTATAAATTTTACGCTTTTCTCGGTGTTTTCTATAACCGTGAAAAGCTGATAAAAAAATACGACGAGCTTATGAAAAAGTTTAATGACATTGAAACGGAGTATGTGTATGAGCAGTCGGGCAATGCCCGCTACGGAAAATGGATTGTACCTAAAAAATGCTTTGACAGCTATGCACAGCTTGAGTTTGAGGATACGAAGTTTAAAGCACCCAACGAATGGGATGTGTATTTAAAAACAACCTTTGGCGATTATATGAAGCTTCCGCCTGAGGATAAGAGAAAAACTCATAATCCGGTTGAAATTAAGTTGTAAAGGACATTGTTATGAAAAAGTATAAAGTAGGTTACACCTGCGGGGTATTTGATCTTTTCCACGTTGGACATTTAAATTTGCTTGAACGCTGTAAAGAGCAATGTGATTACCTTATTGTCGGAGTTTGTGACGATAAATATGTTACCGATATAAAGCATAAGGAGCCTGTGTACGGCGAAGAACAACGCAGGAGAATTTTGAATGCACTAAAGGTTGTAGACAAGGCTGAAATTGTTACGATTGAAGAAACAGATGATAAGATTTTAGCGTGGAATAAGTTTAAGTTCGATGTTCTTTTCTCGGGCGACGACTGGAAGGGCAGCGAACGCTACAAAAAAACTGAGGAGCAGTTTGAAAAACTCGGTGCAAAGATAGAATATCTCCCCTATACTCAGGGAATAAGCACCTCTCAGATAAAGAAAAATCTTGGAAAAAAGAGTTAATTTAGAAATTTCTAAAGTCAGGGGGAATTTTTTTTGGGTTGTAAATTCAGCGTAATTGTTCCGATTTATAATGTTGAGAAATTTTTGCCTACTTGTATAGAAAGTGTGCTTTCGCAAAGCTTTAAAGACTTTGAGCTGATACTTGTAAATGACGGTTCAACCGACAACAGTCTGTCGATTTGCGAAAAATATGCAGAAAAAGACAGCCGTATTAAGGTTATAAACAAGAAAAACGAGGGACTGTTTCTGGCGAGAAAGTCCGGACTTAAAGAAGCTAACGGAGAGTACGTTGTTCATATTGACGGCGACGATTCCTGCGAGCCTGAGCTGCTCAGCTATCTTGATAAAAATATTAATGAACAAAAACCTGATTTAATTATATATAACTACAACCTGATTGATGAAAACAATAACTTTATCGAAGTGAATATATCTCCCTTAGGGAAAGAAAATCGCCTGTTTAACGGTGATGAGAAAAAAGATATATTAAAAACAATGTTTGAAAATTACAAGGTGAATAATATTTGGATTAAATGCGGAAAAAGAGAGTTTTATAACGCAGAAGAAACGGACGAGTACGACTACGTTGTGATGGGTGAGGATGTAATTTATTCTATGCCGCTCCTAAAAAATACAGAAAGAATTTTCTTTACCCCTGAACCGCTTTATAATTATAGAGTTAACCGCAGTGGTGTTTCCAGAAGAATACACACTAAATATATTTACGATTTTTTAAAGGTTAGAAAGTGCTTTTTCCAAACAATTGAAAGCTTAAATTATGATGATTTAAAACAGCCGTTTGTTCGCAGATATATGCACGGGGTTTGTAATTACCTTATGAAGCTGCATCTTTTGAATAACCACTCGCAGTATAAGAAAATATATTCAGATGTAAAAAAATCTGAAATACAAAAAACGGCTGTAACATATCAGAAAAAATGGGGATTTGCGAACACTGTCACGTGGTTTATATGTAATCCGGTATTTTATCCTGTATCTAAGCTTTTATCTAAGCTTTACTACAAAAAGGTATGAGGTGATTGAATGAAGCTTGCGATATTGGTTGTGACCTACAATCGAAAAGAACTCCTTATGGAGAATATTTCGGCAATAGCGTCCCAAAGCTATGGCGATTTTGATTTCTATATCTGTGACAACGCGAGTACAGACGGTACTGCAGATGCCGTTAAATTAAGGGCAGAAAAGGATAGCAGAATAAAGTATTATAATACAGGCTCAAACTTAGGCGGAGCGGGCGGATTTGCCTTCGGTCTAAATATAGTTTTGCAGGAGGATTATGACTACTGTTGGATAATGGACGATGATTCCATTCCTGAGCCTGATTCTCTTGAAAAGCTTATGAAAACTGCGGAGATTATCGGCAAGGATAATTTCTCATTTTTAGCGAATTACGTAGTTTGGACAGACGGGCAGCCCTGCAAAATGAATATATGTATGCCTTTAAGAGAGCAAAATGAATTTGAAAAAGAAAACGGTATTGTACCGATAAACAGATGCTCCTTTGTGGGTTGTTTTATAAATGCAGACGCGGCAAGAAAGGTCGGACTGCCGTTTAAAGAGTTTTTTATCTACGGAGACGATGTTGAATATACGCTGAGATTAAACTCATATAAAAAGTCATATATGGTAGAAAAAAGTGTCATTGTACATAAAATGCCAAGTAATGTCAGAATAGGAATTGCCGAGGCACCTGCCGAACGAATCGAACGCTACGGCTATGAGTACCGAAACCGAATTTATTATACCAGAAGGTATTTCAAAGATTCGTGGGCGAGAATAATATATAAATACATAAAAGAGTGTGCAAAGGTAATTTTAAGATCTAAAGATAACCGAATTAAACGATTAAAAATGATTATCGGTGGGTTTAAAAACGGAATAAAATTTAATCCCGAAATTCTTTTTCCCGAACAAAAGTGGTGAGAAATATTGATAAAAATAAAATTAAGAGCAAATGAGTTTTTTTATTTTACAGCTTACTTTTTGCTTTGCTTTTCTGCCATAGTATATACTGATTCCTATCTTTCGGGACTTTTTCCGAGCGGTACTAACAGTGCCCTGAGATATGCATCGCTCCTGCTGTTTTTACTGTCTCTTTTGCAAAACAAGTGGAGACCGCTCGAGTTTATTCTTTGGGGTTTAATAGGTGCGGCTGTAATATCCGCGGCAGTGCTCTCGGACAGGTCTATGCTTGTTATATATATAATGGCGATTATTTCCGGAAGAAACATAGAATTTGAAAAGATAAAGAAATTTGTAATTTCAGCTAACATCATTTGCACTTTAACTGTGCTTATAAGCTGTTTTTTGGGGCTTATTCCGAATCAGATTTACACCCACGTAAACACAGACAGCTTTACTCAGGCGAATTCTCTTGGTTTTAAGTATTACAGTAACCTTTCAACTATCGCATTTCTTGTTTCAACATTAATACTGTCATTAAAAAACAGAAAGTTCAGAAGATGGCCCTGTATATTAGTCTTGCTGATTATAAACTTTGTGATATATATTTTTGCAACAACGCGACTGACCTTTATACTGTTCTTGTTTGAGGTTGTTTTGGTTGTTCTTATAAGCAAGTATAATGTATTTAAGATAAGGAACAATCGATTTTGGCGAACGATTGCGACTGTAGCTTTTCCGTTCTTTGCGGGAATTTGTTTATGGGTTTCATACACATTCAGCTACGAGGTAGATTGGATGAGAGCCCTTAACTCTCTTTTAAACGGCAGACTCAGATTTAATCGTCAAGGTATTTTTGAATACGGACTAACGCCATTGGGGCAAAAAATTGAAATGGTCGGCGGTACGGACGTTGCAAATTCACGCAAACAATTGACCTATTTTTATATTGACAGCGGATATATCTATACTCTCTTAGCGTACGGAGTTATCGTGTTTGCACTTTTGATAATAGGATATTCGCTTATATTCAGAAGTGCTGTAATAAAGGGCGATATGGGACTTTTTGTATGCTGTTCGTTGATTTGCATCCATGCGTTAATTAACAATATATTTATAAATATTGCTTTGAACCCGTTTTTAATTTTAGTACCGTCGATTTTAACCGAGAGGAGTTTTCGGAAAAATTACCTGTCCTCAAAAGGGCGGCGGTCTAAACGGATGAAATTGCAATGGAATTTAAAAAAAGCGAACACAGATAACAGATATTATTGAATTGAGGAAAACTAAGAATTTTCTGTGAGATTTTTAACAGATTGTAAGGTGACTTCCTTAAATGTTTGAAAAAAATAAGATAGATTCAAAGAAACCGAGTGTAAAAATTAACTTTATATACAGAACTTTTTACGATATTCTGCTTATTATCACTCCGCTGATTACCGCACCGTATGTATCAAGAGTTTTGGGTGCAAACGGAATAGGTATATACAGCTATACTTCGTCGATAATGACATTTTTTACAATGTTTGCGGCACTCGGAACCGCATCCTACGGAATGAGAGAGATTTCTCAGAATAGAGATGACAGAAAGAAAAGCAGTAAAATCTTCTGGGAAATCGAACTTATGACGGTATTCACCTCGTGCGTGTGTCTTTTGGGCTGGGGTGTCTTAAGCGTAGTATATACAGAATATACGCCGTATCTTTTAGCATTGATTCCGACGATGCTCGGAACAACCTTTGATATTTCGTGGTACTTTACCGGACACGAAAAGGTTTCCTACACCGTAATCAACAATTCTATAGTAAAAATCCTGTCGCTGATATGCCTATTTGCCTTTGTAAGAAGTAAAAACGACCTTCTGTTATATGTTTTTCTAAACTCGTTTGCTCTTTGCTTAGGCAGTCTTTCAATGTGGGTTCATCTGCCTAAAATGCTTGTAAAAGTCAGCTTTAAGGGTTTAGAATTTAAAAGGCATCTGCAAGAAACTATGATATATTTTATACCGACAATTGCGACCTCGGTATATACTATTCTTGATAAAACTTTAATTGGTATTATTACTAACGATAATTACCAAAACGGATACTATGATCAGGCCTACAAAATTATAAAGCTTGCTAAAACCGTAGTTTTTACGTCCGTTAATACTGTAATGGGTGCAAGAATTGCGTACCTTTTTGCTAAAGAAAAATTCACAGAAATAAAAAACAGAATTACAAGGTCAATGAGCTTTATCCTTTTGGTCGGATATGGAATTACTTTCGGATTAATCGGAATAGCCGAAAAATTTGTTCCTGTTTTCTTCGGCGACGGCTACGAGCCTGTCACAATGATGATTTATATGATGGCTCCGCTGATAATCATTATCGGTATCAGCAATTGTCTCGGCTCACAGTATTTTACCCCAAGCGGAAGAAGAAAAGAAAGTGCCAAGGTTATTGTTATCGGCTCTGTTATTAACCTTATTTTAAACATCTGTATTATTCCGTTTTTCGGTGCACAGGGAGCAATTTTTTCTTCTCTGATTGCTGAAGGTTTTATAACCTATGTTTATGTAAGGAAAAGTAACGGTTATATGACTTTTAAAGACATTTTTAACCTCAGCTGGAAACGAGTGCTTGCGGGTGCAGTAATGTGTTTTTGCGTTATGATTGCAGGAAATTTCTTTACGCTTTCCATATCGGCAGTGGATAAGACAAGCAGAATTCTTTCTGCATCTTTAGGCTT
>JAFLSL010000054.1 GCA_022510985.1 Ruminococcus sp.
TTCGAGGTGCTTTATGCCGAGGAAAATTCGTTCCCGTTCGTTTATAAGCGTGGAAAATATGTAGTGTTCGTAAATCCGCTCGACCGTCTTGTGGACGTAAAATTTGAGTATGAGGTAAAATCAGAGATTTACAGAATCGGCGAATATGTTCAGTCCTGGGAAAAAATGACGTTAAGCCCCCAGAGTTTTGCTATCGTGGAAATATAAATTTTTAATTTTCCACGTCAGGCGTGGACCTTCCTATTTTAATTTCATATCCCCCAGACTATACTTCCATTATCTGACTTTGGATAAAAAGGATAAGTTCCGCTATAGACTTTTTCAATTATGAATTTTTAATTTAAAAGCCCGCACAACCAGTGCGGGCTTTCTCAGTGCTTGTTATCTGAATTGTGTTATCGTTTTCGCAAGATACATCTGAATTCGTGTTGCATCTCTTATGTTGACGATTTCGTCGCCGTCTGTGTCGGCTGCCTTTTTCTGAATTTCGCTGAACTCAACAAGCTTTACGAGCTGTTTTTGAATGGTTGTTACATCGAGGACGTTAACAGTCTTATCAAGGTTGACGTCGCCGATTAACGGATTATTCTCGTATTCAGTGAATGTAACGTCGAATACAAGCCCGCCGTTTTTAACTGTGAAGCTATCGGGGTCAAGAACAACGAAATTTGTATTGCCGACCTCAATGTTCTGAGTTTGCTCGTTGTTATCGCCTTTGTTGAAGATGATTTTCTGATACTCGCTGTCAAAGGTTGCCTTGTAAACCGAGTATCCGTCTATGTTTATTCCTACAAATTCAGCCTTTTCGCCGGGCCATCTGTTTTTCTCGCCGTTGTCGTTCCATACATAGAAGTAAACGTTTTCCCATCCGAGAGTGTTTACAAAGTAAAACTCTTTTTCTCCTTCGGGATTAGTCGGGTTCGTTGTGTTTGTTGTGTTTGTCGGAGTGGTCGGAGCGGTTGTGTCGGTCGGGTTAGTTGAAGTGGTAGGAGCGGTTGTGGGGATTGGAGATGTTGGGGTAGTCGGCTCGGTTGGTTCAACGTAATTGCCTGCACTCACGTAATAGACGTCTTTCATTGCCGAATTTTTTTTGCCCGTAGCATCGGTAATAGCGTACATATTGAACGCATCGATAAGCTCAATATCTACCGTCTGCTCGCCATCATATCCTTCGTTGAAGATAATGAATGTTATATCGGGATCGAACACTGCTTTATATATCTCAACGCCGTTTTCGTCCTTGCCGATTAACTGAGCAGGTTCTCCCGGCCATTGCATAGAATTGTCAACAGTCCATCTGCCGCCGCCCCATACAAAATAGTTTACGTTTTTCCAGCCGAGTGTATTTTTAAAATATATTACTCTTCCGTCAGTATCAGGCTCAGTTGAAGGGTTAGTTGTCGGATTAGTTGTTGGATTAGTTGTTGGGAGTTCGCCTCCGAGCTGTGAGGTCATCCAGTCGGCTCTTGCCTTTGTCCAGTCTTTGAGATAGCTAAGCTCACCGTCATAATCGCGGGAATAGCTTTTATTAAGACCTGAATCAAGTCTTGAGCAATACCACATAAAACTCCACATCACGTAGTTGTTGTATCGTGCCTGTGATATTGCGTTTGCGTAGCTGTCAATGCTTTTTAGTCTTCCGTCTGATTGTGCGTTTCCGAGAAGAACGTTAATCTTCGGAATGAATTTTTCCTGCCAGATTTTTGAGCAAATTTGTTCAAATGTTTTGCCTTCTGAGGAAGTGCCTTTTACATAGAACGCCTGACCGAGGGGGTTAACGGTGGTGGTTCTGCCGCTTGAGTAGGTTGCCTTTCTTGTTACCCAGCCCTTGTAGTTGCTGGTTGATTCGGAGCAGCTGTCCCGCCAGCAGTCAACCGCACCCAAGTCTGAGTCGCAGTCCCATATGGGAGCAGCATAGAATTTTCCTTCGTCAACATTGTAGGTGAAGTATGTGCTTGTGTATCCGCCGTCGCAGTTTTTGCCGAAATCCTGGAGTAAATACTGCGTGGCAAGGCTGTCGAGGTCGCATATTTTCTCAATATCCGAGAGCGTACCGTTGTAAAGAGCGTTCTCGAGTTTTGCGTAGGTGCTTTGAATATAGTTATATTTTGCAGCCATACTCGCGTCATTTTGGTCAAAGCCTTCGAGGTCGGGAGTTTTTAGAACAACGTGGTAGCCTTTATCTGTAACAAAGTAAACGTCGCCCGAATAGTTCCATACGTCAACCTCAACTAAAAAGTTGAAATCGCTGTCCTGTTTATCGGAAGTATCTTTTAAAGATACAACTGCATTTTTGCCGAGGTCAATTTTCTGGCAAGCGATATAACAGCCTCGATAAACTCCGTTTACAAAAAAGTCAATAAAGCTTTGGTCGGGCGAGTAGGGCGAACCTACGTCGTTTGCGAGGTCATACATAATCGAGTTTCTGAGAAGCGTTGAATCCTTTGCGTTTGAAACGAATGAGAATTTTTTGCTCGTCGTATGGCCGATTGTTGTCATTTCGTCAAAATGAAGGTTAAACGGTTTTTTGTCGGTTTCACGCCAGTTGGTATTGCCGCGACCTTTGATTTTCTTCAGGGTGGTTTCCTGAATGTTGCCGCTGCCTGCAATAGCACAGTCACTTCCCTTTACGGAATTTTCTTTGTTCTGGATAAGGAAAGAATAGAGGTCGGTGTTCTGAGTGTTGCCGTTAACATCAACGTAGGAATTAGTTGTATCGTTAACATAAACGGATGCCTCGGTATCGCTCTTGTAAACTTTGAGCTTGTAGCTTCTTGTCGAAACCGTAATGTTAATTTCCTTGCCCTTTGTGTAGTTTACAACAGCACTTGTATACGGAGCGATAGTTACTCCGCCTACGTTTGCGGTTTCTTCATAGTTGTTGTAAATTTCAACTCTGCTGTCATCGGCAGTGTTAGGTAAAAAGAAATACCTGACCCCGCCTTCAGCGTTCATTCCGCTGTAGCTGCTGTCCCATCTCTGCCATGCCTGCGAGCTGTCGCCGCCTAAGGTGGCGTGGGCGTAAAGTGCCCCCCAATTTTTATTTGCAAATTTCGGATAAGCCTCCGGGTTTAAAGTAACCTCGTCGTCAGCCGCGAATGCTACAACCATAGTGCTTATGGTTAAAAGTAAAGCAAGAAATAATGAGATAAATTTTTTGGATAGTAGGAATTTTTTCACGTTAATCATCCTTTCCTAAACTTCTTGTTTTCATTATAAACATAATTTTGAGAAAATTCAAATAAAATCGGAATTTTTTTAAAAATTTTTCGGCGGTTGTTTGAACCGCCGAAAAGCTTAAAGCATATTTTTCCTTTTTAAAATGAATAACGTTACCACACAGATTACAAACGTAGCAAGACATATAATGCCGAAACCGTGAACCGTACCTGCAAACGGGAGCCATTTTACGTTCATTCCGTAAATACCCGATATAACCGTCGGAATAGCCATTACAAGCGTAATCGAGGTGAGGTATTTCATCACATTGTTAAGTCGGTTGTTCGTAACCGCAGAAATAAGCTCTCTGGTTGAGTCGATAATATTTCTGTAGATTGTCGCCATTTCGATAGCCTGATTATTTTCGATTATTGTATCCTCAATAAGCTCCTCGTCCTCGGGAAATTCGTTGTTTCTTTTTAGACGAGAGATTACCATGTTATTAGCTCTCAGAGATGTCGCAAAGTATACGAGAGATGCCTCCAACTCATGCAGCGAAACGATATCGGTATCTTTTGTTTCCTTGCCTGCACGTTCTTCAATTTCAGTACGTGCTTTGTCGATATTTCTAAGGTCGTAAAGGTAAAGACGAGAGATGCTGTAGAGAATATGATACACAAATCTCATACGCTTGCGTGTGCTGAAATTACGCATTTTAAAGCGTAGGTTTTTCTCGAAAATTTCAACTTCTTCGCGACAAACGGTTATGACCGCATCGTAGGTAACTATAATACCGAGAGGAATTGTTGTGTAGTAAGGCTCTTCGTTTCGAATTTCAGTAATCGGAATGTCGACTAGGATAAGTGTGTAGTTGTCCTCGAACTCAATACGCGAGCTTTCCTCATCATCGAGTGCAGCTACCAAATCGCTGTAGTCAATGCCGTAGTGGTCAACAATCTGCTGATTTTCTTCTGCGTCAGGAGCAGTAAGCTTAACCCATACGTCAGGCTGGAGCTCTTTAACCTCGTTAAGAACACCTTTATTTGTAGTATATATATTCAGCATTTTAACCACCTCATTCCGATTTGTTATCTAGTAATATATTTTACATCATTTTTATTATATAATCTATAGTCAATTTTGTTAAAGATACTGTATTTTGTGTGGTATTTTTAATGATTTATGTTGATATAAGTGTTGTCAAATGTAATATAAAAATAACCGAAAAGTTTTAAAAGAAGGTTTTTGTTTTTAAAAAAAATATTAAAAATTACTAAAATTTTACAATGTTTTCGCAAAAAAATCAACAAATTAATTAAAATTGTTGACTTTAATGCAGGTTTAGCTTATAATATCTAAGTATAATCAGTTTACTTTGGGTATTTATGTGCAAACGGAAGGAGTAGGTGTATGAGAAAATTCACAAGACGAAAAGTTGTCTTAGCACTTGCTGATGTATTTTTTATCGCTATCGGCACCCTCATCACCAATTATATATTAAGTCAATTTTTACCGAGATACGCAAACGGCTACAGAGCAATAATCTATATTATTGTAATTGATTCTATACTGTGCTTTTTGGTTCAGTATTCTATCGGCTCGTACTCAAAAATATGGCGTTTTTTTGAGGCTAAGGATTACCTTATATGTGCTTTCGGAATGTTTGCCGGTCAATTTGTATCAATTATGATATTCTTCGTCCTCGGCAAGGATATTTCAAAGATGTTTTTCCTTGTGAATTATATTGTTATAACCTCAGAGGCACTTGCGTTCAGATTAATCTTTAAAAGGACATTTTTGGTTCTTACAAATGCGGGTAAATATTCTAAAACGGAGCGAACTCTCATTGTCGGTGCGGGTAATGCCGCAAAAATGATTCTCAGTGAGATTGAAAGTGCAAAATTCGATCCCGATAACCCTTCTAAAAACATAGAGCCTATCGGTCTTGTGGACGATGATACCGGAAAAATTCACACCAGAGTTCACGGTGTGCGTGTGCTTGGCTCAACAAATGAGATACCGACTATTACAGACTCCTTTAAAGTAGACCAGATTATTTTCGCAATCCCGTCATGCGACGAAAAAGATCGTCACCGTATTCTCGATATTTGTTCAAAAACAAAATGCAAAATAAAGGTTATTCCGTACCTCGGAAATCTTCTTTTTGACGACGAACACACTCAGCTTATCTCGCAGGCTGCGGATATCAAAATCGAAGATTTGCTCGGCAGAGAGCCGATAGCCTTTGATAAAAGCGAGATAAAGAAGTTTATTAAGGGAAAAGTGTGTATGGTTACAGGTGGAGGCGGTTCAATCGGCTCCGAGCTTGTACGCCAGATTGCTAAATACAACCCAAAGCAGATTGTTCTCATTGATATTTACGAGAATAACGCCTACGACGTTCAGCAGGAAGTGCTGATGGAGTACGGCGATTCAATAAATTTTGTAACTCTTATTTCCTCGGTTCGCGATTATAACAAGATGGAAAAGATTTTCAAGGAGTACCGCCCCAATCTTGTTTTCCACGCGGCGGCTCATAAGCACGTTCCGCTTATGGAGGTAGTTCCCGAGGAGGCTGTGAAGAATAACATCTTCGGCACATTTAACGTAGCAACATTGGCTGAATTCTATAATGCGGACAAGTTTGTTATGATTTCAACCGATAAGGCTGTTAATCCGACCAATGTAATGGGTTGTACAAAGCGTATTTGCGAAATGATTATCCAGTACAAGGCACAGCACAGCACCCATACAGAGTTTGTAACAACACGATTCGGAAATGTTCTCGGTTCAAACGGCTCGGTAATTCCGCTTTTCAGACGACAGATTGAAAACGGAAAGCCCGTAACAGTAACCCATCCTGACATCATCCGCTACTTTATGACTATTCCCGAGGCGGTTTCTTTAGTCCTCGAGGCAGGTGCAATGGCTTCGGGAGGCGAGATTTTTGTTCTCGATATGGGAGAGCCTGTCAAGATTGTAACCCTTGCGGAAAATCTTATCCGTATGTACGGAAAGATTCCTTATGAGGATGTTGAAATTAAATTTACGGGACTTCGTCCGGGCGAAAAGCTCTATGAAGAGCTTTTGATGGATGAGGAAGGTCTTAAAAAGACGTCAAATAAGAAAATATTTATAGGGAATCAGATTGAAATAGATTCCGAAAAGCTTATTTCTCAGCTTGACGAAATGGAAAAATTTGCCAACGAAAATAACAGCGATAAGGTTGTTGAAAAGCTGGCTGAGATGGTGCCGACCTTTAATCACAAGGTCTGATATCGAATAAAAATGCTTAGAATCATAAATGTGAAATAGATTAATATAATAAATCGGAAGGTGAAATATATGTGTGGAATAGTTGGATATGCCGGTCCGCGTGACTGCAGCGATGTGCTGGTAAGCACTCTGACAAATCTCGAATACCGCGGATACGATTCCGCCGGAATTGCTGTATTTGATGAAAGAAATATTATTGAAACCGTAAAAGCAGAGGGCAAGCTTGCAAATCTTAAAAGCAAGCTTGAAGCAGGCGGAAAGCCTGACGGTCATATCGGAATAGGTCATACACGCTGGGCAACCCACGGCGAGCCGTCCGATATAAACTCCCATCCGCACAGTGCACCGAGGGTTACAATTGTGCATAACGGTATTATCGAGAATTATCAAGAACTTAAGGAATTCTTAATCGGTAAGGGCAAAATCTTTATCTCTGAAACCGATACCGAGGTTGTGGCTCAGCTTCTCGATTATTATTATGACGGCGACCCTATCACTACTATCGACAAGGTAATGGGTGAGGTTT
>JAFLSL010000055.1 GCA_022510985.1 Ruminococcus sp.
TTAATTTTGCATTTCTTTTGTCTGTTATTTTTGATTGCTGTAATTGTACAACTTCCTTTTTTCAGTGCCTTTACCCTACCCTTTGAGCTTACCTTTGCGATTTTGGGATTTGAGCTTTTGTAGGTTGTTTTTCCGTTTCCGTAATAAACCTTAAGATTAAAAGACTTTTTTATTTTAAGTGTTTTTGAACTATAGCGGATAAACGGTAAAACAGTTACTTTATTTTTTGATGGAACAGAAATAACACGGCTTACGTTTGATTTTGTCATATCGGCATTTCTTTTAGTAGCATAAATTGATGAGCCGCTGCATTTTACACCGACAAAATTTTTGGAGATAAAACTCGGCAACGTTAAGAGTTTTTTGAGCTTTCCCGTTGAAAGCTTATATCGGTAAATTGAACGCTTTGAATTAAAGTAAATATATCCGTCCTTTTCACAAAGATTGCAATAGGATTTCAGAAAACTTGCACCGTTGCTTTTTTTCCAGACATCTTTTATAACCTTAATCTTCTTTTTTGCGTTGTCGCTCTTTTTGATAAAAGCGGAGTAATATTTATTCTTGTAATTGTTATCAATGTAATAATAACAGCCGTTACTGTATATAATCTGCGTTGTGATATTTCTAAAGAACGAGCCATTATATGTTGACGATGTGCATTTATAAGCGGAGCTATAGGATAAATCAGATTTATAACCCGTATGCTCATTTGATTTATATGATTTAAGCTTTGTATCGTTTATGAGGAAAAATTTGTGGCGAACGTAACCTGTTAAATCAGGAATAGGGTCATCAGAAGTCACATCGACGTGGTACCATTTTCCGCTTACTTTAACCATATTCCAACAATGAGCCTTGCTTTCGTTGTTGATAGTTTTACTATCTACACCAACAAGAGATAGAAGATGGCTGTAGGCTCTTGAATAGCCTTCACATATTCCCTTTCCGGAAACAATAACATTATAAGCCGTATATGATTTAAGTCCATCCTTTTTATACTTACAATTGGCAATAATTCTATCGTGAATTACGAGAGCCTTTTTCAAATCCGACCAAGATAAATCTACTCCGTCAATAAGCTTTTTTGAGGCTGAATTAAATTTCTTTATACAGGAAGGAATTTTACTTTTCGCAAAAATATACTGCGGTGAAATTGTAGCTATTGTTCCTGTAGCTTTATCGAACTGATATGGAATGTATGCCGAATCAACATAAAAAATATCGGGATTATCGAACAAAACAGAACGCATAATATAAATAATATCATCCTGAGGAACTTGAAAATCTTCAATATCAATTGTTGACTTAAGCTCTCTGAGTTTGCTTGCTATATACTCTTCAACTTCGCCGTAATACTCACTGACCTCAGGGATGAAGGGGTGAATAATCCCCTCTGAGGTTTCTGCCGAAGCACATAACGGCACGCATGAAATTGCCAGAGCAATAATCAGCAAAGCTGAAATTAAAGACTTATATATTTTCATTTTAATCACCTAACGATATTATACATAAATAAAATTATTATTACAAATGTTTTAAATTATTTTTTGCAAAAACTGTTGACAGACATATAATATAATGTTATAATACCTATAAAATTAGTAGGATTACTAAGTATTAACAAAGAGGGAGAAATTTGTAATGAAAATTTATGAGAGAATTACTGATTTAATCGGAAAAACACCTTTACTTGAACTTAAAAACTATGAAACAGCTAATAATTTGGACGCTAAAATTGTAGGAAAGCTTGAATATTTCAATCCCGCAGGAAGCGTTAAGGACAGAATTGCCAAGGCGATGATTGACGAGGCTGAGGCAAAGGGTATTCTTAAAAAAGACGCTGTTATTATCGAACCAACAAGCGGAAACACAGGCATCGGGCTTGCGGCAGTTGCGGCATCAAGAGGCTACAGAATTATTCTTACAATGCCTGAGACAATGAGCGTTGAACGTAGAAATCTTCTTAAAGCATACGGTGCCGAACTAGTGCTTACCGAAGGTGCTAAGGGTATGAAAGGTGCTATCAAAAAAGCCGAAGAGCTTGCCGATGAAATCCCGAACAGCTTTATTCCCAGCCAGTTTGAAAACCCTGCTAATCCTCAGACACATCTTTTGACAACAGGTCCCGAGATTTGGGAGGATACTGACGGCAAGGTTGATATCTTTGTTGCGGGCGTTGGAACAGGCGGTACTGTTTCAGGCGTCGGTAAATACTTAAAAAGTAAAAATCCTGACGTTAAAGTTGTTGCGGTTGAACCTGCTACCTCACCCGTACTTTCTAAGGGAACTCCGGGACCTCATAAGATTCAGGGTATCGGTGCGGGATTTGTTCCCGACACACTTAACACGGAAGTTTATGACGAGATTATTACTGTAGAAAATGAAGAGGCATTTAAAACAGGAGGTACACTTGCTAAAAGCGAGGGTTTGCTCGTTGGTATTTCCTCGGGTGCGGCTGTATTTGCTGCAACACAGCTTGCTAAGCGTCCTGAGAACAAGGGTAAGACAATTGTAGCCCTTCTCCCTGATACAGGCGAGCGTTACCTCTCAACTCCTATGTTTTCAGATAATTAATTTTTCCAAATCACAACGTGAATTTCCTATTTAGAATTCATATTCTCTAAACGTTTCTTCCTCTATATTATTATTTTGGATAAAATATACACGTTTAACGAATAAAAAAGCCGGCATCTGCCGGCTTTTTAGTTTATTAGATAACATAATCATTAGCGTAGCTTTCGTACTTTTTGTCAAGAATATCCTGAATTGTAATTGAGTCAAGATATTCTGTAATAACCCTTTTAAGTCCCTGCCACACATAGAGTGTCATACATTCATCCCTGCGTTCACAGCGGATTTCGTTATCATCTTCGATACAATCCAAAGGAGAAAGCGAGCCTTCGGTAAGGCGGATTATCTCGCCCACCGTACATTTTTCGGGGGAAACGGCAAGTCGATACCCTCCCTGAAAGCCACGGTTGGTTTGCAAAATTCGGGATTTATTAAAAACAGGAACAATTTGCTCGTGGTATTTTTTGGAGATATTCTGACGTGCGGCAATATCTGTCAGAGCGATATATCCGTCATTTTTATGTTCCGCGAGATCAACAATCATACGGAGTGCATATCTTCCCTTTGTTGAAATTTTCAATTATATCATCTCCGATAAACTCATATCTATAGATAATATAACACAAAATAGATAGGTTTTCAAGATTTTTGTTGCGTTATCGGGAAAAGTCTTGTATAATGTAACATATCACTTTGGAGATGATATTTATGGAAACCACAGATAAAAAAGTTGATATGATACTCGAAAGCTACAACAAATATGACCTGACAAACAGAATTGACAAGGATCATATTGTCAGCCGAGATACGCTTATTCTTCTGGTTAAAGAACTGAGAAAACTCCTCTTCCCCGGTTATTTTGACAACAAAAGGATTAAGAAGGATTATGTGAAATTTTTTATCGGCGAAAAGCTTGAGTATATCGAATACACATTAAAAAAGCAGGTTGAACGTGCTTTAAACAATGATAATCAAAATGATGACAACATAAAAAAAGCTGAGGAAATTGTAGATAAGTTTATTGACAGAATTCCCGTTATTCGCGAATATCTTTATACCGATATTCAGGCGGCATACAACGGCGACCCCGCGGCATACAGCACAGAGGAAATCATCTTCTGCTATCCCGGGGTATTTGCGGTGAGTGTTTACAGAATTGCTCACGAGCTTTGGCTTTTGGGCGTTCCGATGATACCGAGAATTATTTCCGAATACGCTCACAACCTGACGGGTATTGATATCCACCCAGGAGCTACTATTGGAAAATACTTCTTTATTGACCACGGCACGGGTATTGTTATCGGCGAAACTACGGTTATCGGTAACAACGTAAAGATTTATCAGGGCGTGACGCTCGGCGGTCTTTCGACACGTAAAGGTCAACAGCTCAAGGGCGTTAAACGTCATCCTACAATTGGTGACAACGTTACGATTTACTCGAACACGAGTATTCTGGGCGGCGAAACGGTTATCGGAAACAACGTCGTTGTCGGCGGTAACGCGTTTATTATTCAGTCAATCCCCGAGGGTATGAAGGTTAATATCAGAAACCCGCAGCTTGAATACAGCGTTGACAAAAAATACGAGAAGGACTTTTGGGATTTTTCAATATAGTTATTAAAAAGCGTACACAAATTGTGTACGCTTTCATTTATCTATTACGCATATATACTAATAAAATACCGCTTGGCGTAAAAAAATTACCGATTAGCTTGAATTACAACATTTTTTATTTTTTAGTGTTATAATTATAATCGAAGGAGGTGAGTTGCTTGAAATTCGATTTACAGGTTAACTCAAAAGCAGAGGAAAGTGTGAGTGCAACATTACATAGGCATTGTGAATTTGCGGACAGATTAGAAGAGATGGTTATGGAATATAACGGCTGTGAGACAGTAACAGTTTACACAGAGGACGACATAGCAGTTTTAAAATTTTCTGATATTGAATGTATTACCGTTATCGATTCAAAAACCTTTGCAATTGATAAAAACGGTGAAAGCTATAGACTTAAGAAGAGGCTTTATGAAATAGAAGAAATTCTTCCATCTTCATTTATCAAAATTAATAAGTCATCAATCGCTAACAGAAACAGCATTAAAAAGTTTTCGGCGGCATTTTCAGGCTCTGTAGACGTGATATTTAAAAGCGGATACACGGATTATGTATCAAGAAGATGTTTTGCACAGATAAAAAAGGAGTTGAAATAAGATGAAAAAATTCGTATTTGAATTTATGCACAGAGGACTTTTAGCATCAGTCGGCGGTCCGATTGTTCTTGCAATTGTTTACGGAATATTAAGCCTTAACGGAGTTGTGGATACACTTTCCGTAGCTGAGGTTGTAAAGGGTATACTCACATCTGCCCTACTCGCTTTTGTTGCGGGCGGAATTACCGCTGTTTACAACATAGATAAGCTACAAGCGGCTCCCGCAACATTGATTCATTGCTTTGTACTTTATCTTGATTACATTTTAATATATCTTCTAAACGGTTGGATTGAATATAGTGTTCAGGTAATAGTTATCTTTACATCTATTTTCTTCGCAGGTTTTGCTTTAATTTGGACGATAATTTATTTATCAACAAAAAAACAGATAAAAAACCTTAACAGCAACCTCTCAAAATAATTGCTTATACCTTATAAGTTTTTGACCCCTTGAAACATCAAGGGATCATTTTTAGTAACAACTATTAATCAAAGCAACATAAAAATACGGCTCGGATTACTCCGAGCCTTTGAGGTTTATTCTATTTATCTAATTACTTATTTTCAGCAATTGCAGCCTGTGCAGCAGCAAGACGAGCAATCGGAACTCTGAACGGTGAACAAGATACATAGTCAAGACCAATCTTGTGGCAGAACTCAACGGAGGAAGGATCGCCGCCGTGCTCACCGCAGATACCGCAGTGGAGTTCAGGACGAGTAGCCTTACCGAGCTTGAGAGCTGTTTCCATAAGCTTACCAACGCCGTTCTGGTCGAGCTTAGCAAACGGATCATTCTCGAAAATCTTAGCATCATAGTAAGCGTCGAGGAACTTACCTGCATCGTCACGGCTGAAGCCGAAGGTCATCTGAGTAAGGTCGTTAGTACCGAAGCAGAAGAACTCAGCCTCTGTTGCGATTTCGTCAGCTGTAAGAGCAGCTCTCGGAATCTCAATCATTGTACCAACTTCGTACTTAAGGTCAGCACCTGCAGCAGCAATTTCAGCGTCAGCAGTCTCAACAACTACCTTCTTAACATACTTAAGCTCTTTGATATCGCCTACGAGCGGAATCATAATCTCAGGCTCTACTGTCCAATCAGGATGAGCCTTAGCTACGTTGATAGCAGCACGGATTACAGCGGATGTCTGCATCTTAGCGATTTCAGGATATGTTACTGCAAGACGGCAGCCACGGTGACCCATCATCGGGTTGAACTCGTGGAGGCTGTCGATGATAGCCTTAATCTGCTCAACTGTCTTGCCCTGTGCTTTAGCTAACTTCTCGATATCCTCGTCTGTTGTAGGAACGAACTCGTGGAGAGGAGGATCTAAGAAACGGATTGTAACGGGGTTGCCCTCTAAAGCCTCGTAAAGAGCCTCGAAGTCACCCTGCTGTACGGGGAGGATCTTAGCAAGAGCTGCTTCTCTCTCCTCTACTGTATCGGAGCAAATCATCTCACGGAAAGCGTCAATTCTGTCGCCTTCGAAGAACATATGCTCTGTACGGCAAAGACCGATACCTTCTGCACCAAGCTCTCTAGCCTTCTTAGCGTCAGCAGGAGTATCAGCGTTAGTTCTAACCTTAAGAACTCTGTATTTATCAGCCCAATCCATAATGCGGCCGAACTCGCCTGCGATTGTAGCGTCAACTGTCGGGATAGCACCGTCGTAGATGTTACCTGTTGTACCGTCGAAGGAGATGATATCGCCCTCGTGATACTCTTTACCTGCGAGTGTGAACTTCTTGTTGTCCTCGTCCATAATGATTGCGGAACAACCGGATACGCAGCAAACGCCCATACCACGAGCAACAACCGCTGCGTGAGATGTCATACCGCCGCGAGCTGTTAAGATACCCTGTGAAGCCTTCATACCCTCGATATCCTCAGGTGAAGTCTCAAGACGTACTAAAACAACCTTCTCGCCTCTTTCAGCCCACTCTTTAGCGTCGTCAGCAGTAAATACGATTTTACCGCAAGCAGCACCCGGAGCAGCAGCTAAAGCCTTAGCGATAGGCTCAGCCTTCTTAACTGCGTCAGCGTCGAACTGCGGATGGAGAAGTGAGTCAAGGTTACGGGGATCGATCATTGCAACAGCTTCCTGCTCGGAAATCATACCCTCGTCAACGAGGTCGCAAGCAATCTTAAGAGCAGCCTTAGCTGTTCTCTTACCGTTACG
>JAFLSL010000056.1 GCA_022510985.1 Ruminococcus sp.
CCATTTCCTTCTCTTCGCCGTCAGCAACGAAGTAAGCCTTGCTCTCCTCGGGCTTGATGTAAACTGTGATATCCTTAGCGGACTTGCCGTTAGTGAGCTTTACGTTCTTGATAACTTCGTCGATAGAAACCTGAACTCCGCCGAACTCAACAAATACGTCTACCTTTGTAGCAGCCTTTTTAGTTGTTGTCTTCTTAGCAGGAGCAGCCTTCTTAGCAGCCGGTTTCTTAGCAGCTGTCTTTTTTGCAGCAGGCTTAGCAGCAGCCTTCTTAGTAGCTGTTTTCTTCTCAGCTGTCTTAGCAGCTGTCTTTGTTTCCTTAGTTTCTGTTTTTGTTTCGGTTTTCTTAGTTGTTGCCATTTGAATGACCTCCTCAGAAAGTAAAAATAAAAATTTATAGAATGTAAGCAATTTTCTGTTTACATCCTGTATTATACTATAGTTTTTCTAAATGTCAATTAAAAATCAAAACTTTGTGACATTGTACAAATTGCACAATATTATATTAGTTTTTTATACAAAAACGACAATTGATTTTCGGAATTTATCCCATAAAATCTAGAAAAATTGAAATAGTAACAATATTGATATTGTATTTCGGGTTGATAGTTGGTATAATATAAATTGATATAATGTGTCCGAATAAACGGACAATGAAAAGGGTAATTTTATGTTGAGTAATGTTTTGGTTGTAGCGGAGCAGGTCGCTGTTCTGTTCATACTTATTGCACTCGGTTTTGTTAGCGGAAAATCAGGGCTTATAAACGAGTCAGGTGCAAAGTACCTCACAAATGTTGTGCTTTATCTTGCAACGCCCTGTGTTATGATTAACTCGTTCCAAAAGGTGGGGTACAGCCCCGAGCTTATCCTAAACCTCGGTATCTGTGCACTATGTGCCGTGATGATTCAAGGGCTGTCAATTTTTGTAAGCCGTGCGATTTTCAGAAACAAGGACGAGGAACGCAGAGTTGTGCTTAGATTTGCCGTTGTTTTCTCGAACTGTGGGTTTATGTCTCTTCCCCTCCAACAGGCGTTGCTCGGAGATAAGGGTGTTTTTTACGGTTCCGTTTTCGTAGCTGTGTTTAACATTCTTGTCTGGAGTTACGGACTTGTGGATATGAGCGGAGATAAAGAAAACTTCACCGTCAAAAAGCTTATTTTAAACCCCGGAATACTCGGAGCTTTCGGTGCGGCATTACTATTCTTTTTGCAAATTCATCTGCCCGAAATTTTGCTAAGTCCGATTCAGTATATAGCAGCTCTTAATACGCCGATTCCGATGCTTGTTATCGGATTCCATCTTACACGTTTCAGCGTAAAAAAATCAATCGGCGACCTCGGAATCTATGCCGCTGTACTTGTCAGGCTGATAGCAATACCAATTTGTGCACTTTTGATTATGAAGCTTTTCGGGGTCAGCGGAGATATTTTAGCTGCTTGTACGGTAGCCGCATCTGCACCCGTAGCCGCGACAACAACAATGTTTGCAACCAAATTCAACCGAAATGTTGATCTTTCTGTAGGTCTTGTTTCGATATCAACCATACTATCGATAATTACAATGCCCGTAATTATTGCACTTTCACAAACCTTAGGATAATATTATTATGGCAAAAAATCCGCGACAAAAACAAAAACTTTTATATATTCAGAAAATTCTGCTCGAAAAAACCGACGAGGAGCACGGTCTGACTATTAATGAAATAATAAGCGAGCTTGCCGCTTACGGAATAAATGCCGAGCGAAAGAGCCTTTACGACGACCTTAGGATACTCGAAACCTACGGGCTGGATATCTGCAGCGAAAAGACAAAAACCGTAAAGTATTATGTCGGTTCTCGTGACTTTCAGGTTTCCGAGTTAAAGCTCCTTGTGGACGCAATTCAGAGCTCAAAGTTTATAACCGAAAAAAAGAGCCTTGAACTTATAAAAAAGCTCGAAGCCCTCTCAAGCGAGAATGATGCTAAACAGCTTCAGGAGCAGGTTATTATCTCAAACCGCGTAAAAACCTCGAACGAAACTATTTACTATAATGTTGACCGTCTGCATGACGCAATCAGCAAAGATAGAGCCGTTGAGTTTTATTACAACAGTTGGACTCTTAATCTCGGAAGTCCCGAAAAGCTTAAGCTGGAAAGGCGGCGTGAGGGAGAACGTTACGCCGTAAGTCCCTGGGCACTTTGTTGGGATGATGAAAATTATTACCTGATAGCTTTTGACGAAAAACGTGAGCAGATAAGACACTACCGTGTGGACAAAATGGAGAAGATTGAGTTGTGTGACAGAAAGCGTTCGGGAAGAAAAGAGATGGAAAAAATTGACCTTGCCGAATATTCACGCTCCACATTCGGAATGTTCGCGGGAGAAAATGTTCAGGTTCAGCTTTCGGTCGACAAATCTCTTGTCGGAGTAATTGCGGACCGTTTCGGAAAAAACATTTTTATAACAGGCGATGAAAACAACGAGGACCATTTTATAGCCGGAGTAAATGTAAACATCAGCGACCAGTTCTTCGGTTGGATTTTTGCTCTTGGGGATAAGGTCAAGATTATTTCTCCCGAGGACGTTGTGAAAAAATTTAAAAAACATTCGAGAAAAGTAAGCAATTTGTATAAGGAGGCGAGACAATGATTTGTCCGAGATGTGCTAAGGAAATTTCCGATACAGAGACAATATGTCCGTATTGCCTGCAGGAAATAAATTTAAATATGGAATTTAATGATTTTCGCGAGGACGGCTACGTACAGCTTCAGGCTAAGGATGACTTACAAGACGAAGATCCGGTAAGCTATAAACCGAAGTATTTTGATATTTCCGAGGCAAATATTTTGGTTATTTCGGTTGTCTTTGTTCTTGTGGTTTCTGTTCTTACTCTCTTCTCGCTTAAATTTGTTCAGAAGGAGCAGAAAACTGACGTTCCCGAATATCATTCCGTAGAGGAAACCACAGAGCCGACCACGGAAATTGTTAATTCAATAAAAAATGTTACCATAAAAAATCTTTACGGAAGCTGGAAGCTTGCCTCGGACGAGGAACTGGGCTACAATGCTATTCCGTACTTTACCTTCGGTAAAGACGGCTACATTCAGGAAAACTATGGTACAATGATAGCAACCGGAGAGTATAAAGACTTGAGTGAGGACGGCGAGCCGGGAGTTGCCATTACGATTGACTCGGGACTTCAGGGCGAGTTCGATTTTGACGTTTCGGGTAATGACGATAACGGATATACCCTCACCCTCGTCAACAGGGCAAACGGTTATATTAACACCTATGTTAAAACTCAGGCTCAGATGAAAAAGCTCGGAACAATTTCGGGATATCGTGTTGATAAAAGAATTCTCGGGGTATGGTATACCAAGGATAAGAAAAAGGCTTATAAGTTTGTGGACAACGGTCATTTTAAACGCATTACCAATAATATAACAATATTCGGAGTGTTTTCCATAGACCTTAAGGGCGAGGTAACAATTAAATATATGAAGGACGAAATCAAAACCGTGCCTCTGCCTTATAAGATATCTAAGGACGGAAAACGACTTAGATTAAACGGGACTGTTTACTTTAAGAAATAACGATTAGCTAAATCACTGTCCTTTTTATAGTACAGATAATCCTTTATAATGTAATTAAAGACATTATGAAGGAGGAGCAAAAATGCTTAATTTCTGTATATTTACTTTTATTTCATACGCACTTAGTGCAATTGTAAAAATGTTGTTTGCAAAAGCAAGGTTAAAAAGGGTAAAGCTCAGATATAATTAAAAAGAACGGGAAAATCATCCCGTTCTTTTTTATATCACTTAAGCGATTAACCTTCTTAATTGTTTTATTCGCCTATCATTTTCTGTCGTATTGTAAAAACGTCTTTTTCGCTGATGTCGCAGCTGTAGAGAAAGTTTTCTGTGTTTTTGTATTCTTTATTAATGTATTTAAAAAGCTGTTCAATTGCATCGCGAGGAGTGTATAAAAACGGATGATTTGAAATCAGTCTGCCGTTTTCATCCTTTAAATAATCGCCCCATTGTTTAGAAAGCTCATTAAATCTCGGCTTGAGCATAGCCCTGCTTATGCAGTAGTCAAAGGCAATATCGCAAAGCTCAACTCCCGAAACAGAAAGCACAAGCGAGCTGATGATTCCCGTTCTGTCTTTACCGGCGTTACAGTTGTACTGACAAACTTTCTCTGCACTCGCAAGGTGTTGCATTACATCTCTTATCCAGCCTTTATAGCTTTCAATCCATTGAATATAGCTTTTTCCCCAGCCTGTAAAATTCCTGCTCGGATCTTTGCCGTTATCCTCAAAGCCCGTCGCGTCGGCTCTGCCGAACATCGGCAAATGAATATACTCTATATCCTCAACATTTCTAAGGCTGCTCGGAAATTTTTTTATGTCCTCGTCACCTCTGAAGTCGAGCGATTTTGTGACACCGTATTCCTTTAAAAGAGATAGGTCGTTTTTGTTTAAGCCTGTCGGAGCCTCACTTCTCAAAAATACGCCGTAGTTTGTAAGCCTTCCGTATTTTGTCGGGTATCCGCCTAAATCGCGGCAGTTGCTCATACCTTCTAAAGGCAGTCTTTTGTAATACTTCATCATCAGTTTTAGCCTTTCCTTATGGATTGCACATAGAGCACGCATCGTAGCCTTGGTTTATGAGGTCGGTGCTCTTTCCCGTAAATTCCTTCTTATTTTTTTCGCTCATTTTCGTGACAGCGGAGCAGTCGGGAAGGTGGAATTTTTTGCTGCTTACGTTTAAAATATATTTTACGCTCGCGGTGGATGTAGACTTCTTTTTGTATGTGTAGGTGTTTGATTTGTTTCCACCCGATTTTGCACTGCCGGTGATTTTACCTTTTATCGTTCCGTCAGCTTTGTTGTTGCCGTTGGCATAGGTGATTTTAACTCCGGGCTGAACGTTGTAGCAATAAACATTAAAGCAAACACCCTTGCCTTTATCCTCGACTGACCACGCCTCCATTTCGACTCCGCTCGCAACGAGATTATCGTCCTCGAAAATAGGCGTAACTCTGTAGAGAACGT
Organism: Ruminococcus sp.; assembly: GCA_022510985.1. Taxonomy (GTDB): domain Bacteria; phylum Bacillota; class Clostridia; order Oscillospirales; family Acutalibacteraceae; genus Ruminococcoides. The sequence continues at coordinate 5,039 of JAFLSL010000056.1, forward strand.
GGTTTTCGGTGGAGGTTACATATTTTGCAACCTCGTTTTCAAACGGAAGCATACCGTCGACATTCATATACCTTGTGCCCGTTATTAAGTTACGCTCGTTTGCATTTTCACCTGTGAGCTGATAGCCGATAAGGTGACAGCTGTTGTAAACGTAGCCTGTCGAAATAAAGCTGTATTTGTTTTGCACCCAGCCTGTCGGACGCACGGAGCTTATGGAACCACGCTTTTCGGTCGGCATAATGTCGGTTGAAATATTTGCAAACGCAACTCCGCATCTTCCGAGGCGGTCGAGCTTTGAATATTTTTCAAACGATTTTGTCCTCTGTTTGTCCTTATCCGTAAATAAGGGAACATTGTTGTTAAGCTCTACGTAAGCCTCTCCCGAGTATTCGGGAAGCTCGCTTAAGGTTATATTTTCTTTTTTGGTTTCGGTTGTGGCACACGCACTGAATATTACGCATACAAATACCGTAATCAGAGCCCAAAATTTTTTCATCTATCTTCCTCTTAGTTGATTTCAATTAAAAGAATATCCTCGATTTGTATTTTAAATTTATCGGCAAAAATAAGCTCTTTTGTGAATGTGTCAACTCTGCGTACATTTCCCGAAAAGGTTTCGTATCTTCCGCCTGCTTTTCGTTCGTCTTTGGTAAAGTAGGTTACACTTACCCTCGGCTTTTCGCTTATGTGCTCAATTATCGAGTTCAGACGCTCGTTTAACAGCCTGAATTCTTCTTCGCTGAGTTCGTGTTTTTTGACTGTCAGCCTTGAGGTTTCGTTGATTATCGCCCCGAAACCCGTCAACGCCGCAAACGGCATAAACTGTGCCGCACGGTCGTGCCCCGACATATGCGGGCGTGTTTTTGAGGTGTGACGCGGAAGATTTATAATATCGTTGTATCTAAAATTTGTTTCATTCATATTACTTTATAAAATACTTGTTTGTAATGATAAAATCTGCACCCATATTGTAGAAGGTGGAGGCTGTGTTGATGTTGCTAACCTCATAACAGCCTATTTTTAGTTTTTTGCTGTGAGCATTTGCTATCAAATCAGCGGACATAAATTCGTTGAATTTGAAAATTACAACCTTTGCTGACTGTTTTTTAGCGTAGGCTAAAGAATCCGTGATATCCTTTGTGCCGGTCGGAATCGTTAAAAAGCCCGCCCGAATTTTAGCTTTAACTATTTTCTCAAAAGGCTCCTTGTTCGATGAAAATACGGTAACTCTGCCTTTTACATTGTATTTATTTATCGCGTTGTAAATTTTCTTTAGTCCCTTATCCGTTATATTCGCATTTTTAAGATGAAGATAAAGTCGCATCTTCCATTTTGAAACAGCCTTAATAAGCTGATTTACAGTCGGAATATACTGAGTACTGTAGGACTTTATGTTTTTACCGTTTACAATAGGGTAGTTTTTTATTGTATCCGAGGTTAGATTTTTTACACTCTCGGTGGAATCGCACATTGTGAGGATGTTGCTGTGGCTTATTAAAAGATCGCCCGAGTTAGTTTCCCAAAAATCCGCCTCTACCGAATCGTAGCCGCTTTTGTACGCCTCTTTAAATGACGCCATAGTGTTTTCGGGAGCAATATCCATACGTCCTCGGTGGCCTACGATTTCTATATCACGGGTTGTTACAGAACCCGAGTAAAGACTCGTGCTTTTTTTATAGGGGCGGACTACAATGCGGTACACCTTGTTAAGACTTAACCCCGAAAGGTCCTTTGAGCTTATTGTGTAGTTCGTAGAGGTTATATCTTTTATGCGTACAAATTTTTTTCTGTTTGCGTTTAATTCAATGCGAATATTGTAGCTTGTAGCCCCTTTAACCTTCGTCCAGCTTGCCTGAAGCTTACC